>NZ_JBVVPQ010000009.1:72199-114865 GCF_055811695.1 Bradyrhizobium sp. MI1.3
CCCCCCCACGCTTGGCCCCCCCGCGCCACCCCCCCCGCCATCGCCCCCCCAGCGACGCAATCCAGAATCTCTCCGCGGCGGCAGACTGGATTGCTTCGCTGCGCTCGCAATGACGGAGTCTCTGGGCGGCAGCGTCACGCTTCCATTCACATTTTCGATCGCAGACGCACCTTCGCATCCTCGCGGCGCATTCGCCCGAGCTTTGCTTCGATGCCTCACCCTCAAATGAAAAGAGGGCGCAGGGAAGACCGGGTGCCGGCTGGCACCCGCGGTCCACTGTGCGAGATTGTCGTAAGAACATTGCACAGCGGCATACAGGTGAAGCCTGAACATCCGGCCTTCCCTGCGCAGTGGTTTTACGGCTTTATGTCGCGCTCTCCCCGGGGAGCGATGCACTATTGCCCCCGTCGCCTTGCGGATGGCTGATGCACGCGCCCCGGTTGGGCCGCGACATCACCGCAACGCTTGGCGCACAGACCCCGGGCGCCAGGACCACACGGCCTTATTTTAGTGGCCGATGGAGAGATTTGGGCGGCCTTGGATTGATTTAGGCCCTTCAAATAAAGGCCTTTTCGGATTTACTTTTCCCGCAGGCCGCAGGCTTTCCATCAGAAGCCGCTGCAATTGGCGCTAGGCCCCAATCTCGAACCCTTCCCAAGGCCGATGAGATCGAGAACCCAGCGCCAAAGGCAGCACCCAAAAACCCACAATGGGCGCGGCCCAGAGAGACTATCGACTATGACGACGAAGACCAAGGACTGCATCTCCACGCTGATCAGCGCGGGGATCAGTGAGGATGACGGACGTGCGTTGCGCCGCATCTCGATGACGCTGCATCGCTGGCATGAGCTGGAGTGCGGCAACGAGCGCGGCGAAGCGGTCGAGCGCGATGAAGAAACCGGACTGACCTATCTGACTTTCGATACTGGCCAGAACGGCAAGCGCGGGCGCACGCGGATTCCTGATCGCGAGACCAATGCGCTGAAGCGGCTGGCGAAGATCATCAAGGGCTATCCGGGCTTCGCCTTCCACGTGAATGGCGATCCGCGCGGCTCGGCGCTCTTCATCATGCGCCCCGGTGATGTACCTGCCGGGGCCGACATCGACGCTTGCTACAATCGCGGCATAGCGGTGTTCAAATGACGGAGGCTGCCATCATCCGCGCTCGCATTGCCGAGCTAACGAAAATGCTCGCCGATCTGCAGGCCCGCCTGCGCATCATCGAAATTGAAAAGCAGCTGGTCGCGATGCTGCAGGCAAAAGAAGGAGCAACCATCCAATGAAAAAGCTCATCATCACCGCGCTCGTAATCGGCGGCATCATTGCCGCCTTCTATGGGGTCCAGCGCTTCGGCGATCAGGTCACCGAGGAAGGCAAGCAGATGCTGGTGCTTTGGGACAAGACTGAAGCGCTGATCGAGACCGCCCCGCGCGGCTTCGTTCCGCAGTCCTGCAGCTTGGCACGATCCAACGCCAGCGAGCTGCGGACGCTGCTGGCCAAGCGTTACATGACGCCCGAGAAGATGGAAGCACAAAAGGCTCTGGCCACGCAGGCGAAGGTTTGCGTCACTGATCTGCAGGCCGCGAATAAATGAGCTGATCCCGGCAACTCCCCAGCCAGCCCCGCCACCGATAGGTCGCGGGGTTAGGCGGTCAGAACGCCCCGCAATTCCGCGCGGCCTTCTGAAAAGGAAACTTGCCACATGACTACGAAGAAAACCCACCCTGCCGATACCGCCGATCTCGCGCTGATCCCGGCTTGCAAAAAGTTCACCGCCACGATCCTGAAGGGCGGCAAGCCGAATACTTCCGAGCATGCTTCGCTTGATGCTGCGCGGATCGAAGCGGCGAAGCTGAACGCTACCGCGAACGGCATGCGCAAGGCCCTGGTTTACGCGATCACCGACGATGGCCGATCGATCCTCGTTCCCGCATTGTATGGCCGCTCGCCAGCTGATGCAGGCAGCGAAGCCGCGAAGGCCGATGACAAGGCGCGCGATGCGAAGCCGCAAGGGCCGAAGACCGGCAAGCCATCCGAGGCCGATGTAGCGGCGGCGAAAGCCGAAGCTGCCGAGCGCGCCGCACTGAAGGCGAAGCCAGCGAAGCCCGCGAAGGCCGAGAAGCCCGCAAGGAAGGCGAAGGCCGCGAAGCCTGCGAAGGCCGCGAAGCCCGCGAAGGCGAAGCCCGCGAAGGAAGGCCCCTCCAAGGTCAAGACGGTGATCAAGATGCTGACCGGCAAGAAGGCGGTAACCCGAAAGGATATCGCCGAGGCGGTCGAATGGCCTTCGATCAACATCAAGGCGATCTGCGCCCGCAAGGGCATGAAGTTGAAGCAAGCCGCCGACGGCACGCTCTCCGCATCGGCACCGAAGTAACGCGATCAGGGGCGGCCTTCAGGGCCGCCCTTCATGCTTTCAAAACCCACAAAGGACGAACCAAATGCCAATTCGCTTTCGCAAAAGTTTCGGCGGCCTGATCCTCGATATCGATCATGTGCATCTGGAGCCGCACCCTGATCATCCCGACAACCAGCTCGCCAAGTAAGGGAAAGCCATCACCATGTCGAAGACTGCAAAGCAGAATATCCTGAACCGCGACTGCATCAAGCCGGTGAAGAAACGCCGCAAGATTGGCGATGCCGAATGCTCGGGCTTTTACGTCAGCCTGAGCCCTACAGCGCCGCCGACCTTCTCGCTGAAATATACTTGCCCGCGAACCAAGGAGCGTCTGACGCATCGGCTGGGCACCTATCAGGTGGGCGGCGATGGCATCGAAGCGCGCGACGTGGCCTATTGGCGCGTCGAAGCGATGAAGGTGAAGGTCAGGATCGCCAAGGGCGAAGATATCGCGGGCACCACGCAGCGGGCGCGGCAGGCGGCGGCAAAGCAGGCGATCACCGTCGATGAGCTGATCGATCTGCGCATTGCGTGGATGAGCGAGGAGATCACCGAGCGCCGCCAGACCGAGCAAGGCTGGATCGTCAAGGTGAAGCCGCGCGTCAAGGATCACGCCAACATGGCGGCGCATCTGAACCGCTACATTCGCCCGCGCCTCGGGCCGATGATTGCGAGCGAGGTCACCAACGATGATATCGCGCAGCTGCAGATCGACATCCTTGAAAAGCATATGTTCGTCAGGAAGCGCAGGCCCGATCAAGGCGCACCAAACAGCCCCGTCCGCCATATGCGCAAGGCGGCATCGGGCCTGTTCAATTGGGCGGCTGAAGCGGGCCGCAAATACATCAACAGCAGCCCCTGCGTGAACCTGCCCGAGATGCCGAAGGAGCCGCCGCGCAAGCGCAAGCTGAGTCATGACGAGATCAGGGTGCTATGGCACGGGCTTGATCGGCCCGACATGCCGATCGATCGCAAAATCTGTCTGGCGCTGAAGTTCGCGCTGGCCTCCTCGCTGCGATCGATCGAGTTTCTGCACATCCATCAGGATGAACTGCAGGGGCGCGGCCTGAATGATCCGAAGCCGCTGGTGATCATCCCCGAGGAGCGCGTCAAAAAGGCGCGCGACATTCATCAGCCGCTGTCCGATCTGGCGGTCGAGATCGCCCGCGAAGCGATGGGCAACTATCCGTGGATGTTTGCGGGCCGCTTCGGCACCGAGCCGCTGAATCGCAAGGCGATGGCCTGTGCGCTGCGCGGCAAGACCAAGCGCGTCAAGGGCAAGGTGGTGATTGAAAGCGAAGGCATCTGCCGCTTCCTCGGCATGCGGCCTTTCACGCCGCATGATCTGCGCCGCACCGCTGCCAGCCTGATGGGCAGCATCAAGGTGCCGCGATCGATCATCGCGCTTTGCCTCGACCATGTCATCAAGGCCGACGAGTTCGGCGATGTCTCGGCGGTGACGGGGGTTTACGATACCGATCAGCGCATCGACGAAAAGCGCGATGCCCTGCAGAAGCTCGCCGATGAGATCAGGCGCATCGTCAGCGCGCCGCAGGAGATGCGGCAGGCCGCCTGACGCATGTGAAAAAAAGTTAGCCGCCCCGCTTGATCCGGGGCGGCTTTTTTGTTGCCATCGATCCCGCCAAGGCTGGGGCGCAGCCAAGGCGGCTAAGATGCTTCCATTGCTGCAGCCGAGGTTTCCCCTCGGGCTGGCCATCGCCTGCGCGGCCCTGTGGTGCGCGCTGGCGATCGGGACTGTATTGGGCCGGGGCGGCGAAAATTCCGCACCAACGCCGCCGCCTGGGCCGCCGCAAAAGGCCATTTCGCGGATCATTCGGGCCGACCGGATCGCCCCGGTGCTGGCCTTTGATGAGCGCTGGCCCCAGCACCAGCTATGCAGCAGGCGATCATGGCTGAAGTAATCCAGCCCGCGCCAAAGCGTGCCACTGCTGTCCAGATCAAGCCACAGCGCGCCAAACGCCATGCAGATCGCGTATGCGGCAGCAAGGGCCGCCGCTATTTCCACATCGGGCGGCATCTATCATGGAGGTGCAGGCGATGAACAGGAGACTCGCCGAAGTCGATGCGTGGATGGAGCAGGTAAAGCTGCGCGCCGAGTAGCGAACGGGGTCGCTTCCAACTGCGAGCGAGTTACCAGCCTGGCATTCTGAAAAGACGGCCGTTCTCGCCCTCATCGTGGAGGAGCAGTACTGTCTCGCTATCGTCAAAAAACGCGGGGTCACCTTCTGCACGAGCGGGAAGATCGGAATCGATCAAAGTAATGATCGATTGAACGCCAAGGGAAGTGTAGCGCCGAATGACCGCAAGCAGGTTCTCTTTCTTGCGATCGTCCAATGATTCCAGGACGCCGTCGTGATAGACAAAGCGCGGAAAGTTCTCGTGCAGGTGCGCCCTGAGTACGGCCATATCGAACGCGACGCAAAGTAGCTTTCTGTAAGTGTGCCCGAGATCAGCGCTGGTGGCATTGCCTGCCTCGTCTAGTATCTCCGCTCTAAACTCTAGGTGTCCCTCCTTATTGGGTGAAACGCTCAAGAGGGCCTTTCGGTCTACAACTTCTTCAACAATCTCATTGAAGAATAAGCGAATAGTAGAAAATAGGCTCACTTTGTCCGCGTTCTGAGCCTCTACGTCGGCTTCAATTTCGGATTGCACGCGGCCACGTTCTTCAGTCAGCGTGCGGATTTCGGTGCGGAGTTCCTGCAAGCGATGGAGAAATGCGCGTTGACGCTCAAGGGAAGTGATATCAGCGCGAAGAGTGACCAGTTCGGCTGACACTTGTTTGTATTTCCCAAAAGCGTCCGTGCCACTTAGAAACGCCAACATCTCTGAGCGCCGCTTTCCAAGGGTGTTTAACTCGGTCCCTATCTGCTTAAGTTCCGCATCTATTTCCTCACGCTCTTCTTGCAGGTAGACGCGTCGCTCGTCGGTAATCGCTTTGTTGAAGGATATCAGTTGCTGAAAATCCTTCTTAAGCTGCCCCTCGAACAGCACGCCAGCCTCTAAAAATAGCTTTCTGGCTTCGTCGGGATTGAAAAGTATTTGGCCCTCATCAAGCGAAGAAACTACCTTCTTTTTATTTTGGGTGAGGGAGTAGCGCCGTGCGTTAAGTGCGCTGATTCTATCATCGACTTCTTCAACGAGTTGCTTGGTTTGCGCCTTGTCTTGTGCGCGGAAGTCGAACGCGTCGAGAAGCTGCTGCTTCTTATCGGCTTCCTGCTGCTTCAGCAAAAGGATGCCGTCAATTTTGCTGGCATCCTCAACGGAGCCGCCGAGCTCTTGTCGTATCGTTTGCGCCGTCGCTTGCTTTTCCGCAAGCTCCCGTTCTTTGTCATAGTGGCGCGAGATCAGTTCTGCTTTAAAGCCTAGAATATGAGCCAAGAATGGCTTCCAGTCAGCGTGACCACCCGCAAATCGTCTAAGATGAAAAACGTCCCGGAAATCGTCTTGCGAACGTAGGAGGTAACCTAGTCCCTTGCGGTAGGCCCATGGCTTGAGCGCTCGCCAATCCAATAGACTATCGAGCAAGTCTCGCGCGCGCTCAAAGGGTACGTCCGAATGGTCCCATGCGGCACCTGCTGTAGTTGAGAAGTCCTGGTTGGCTGCCGCATGCTTCTTAAAAGCAATCTTTGATGCCTCTGCCACGCTTCGCCGAATTGTTAAGAAAGAGCCATCGGCCAACTCAACTTCGAGAAAAAACACGAAGTTGTTGAAGCGGTCGGCGTGCTTGAAAAGAAAAAATTTCGGATCGCGTCCGGCCAGAAAGCAGAAATCTAGCATTCTGCCAACCGTCGTCTTGCCCAGATTGTGGGTGTCTCTCTTGCGATTTTCGGGGAGCCTGATCTCAGCCAGCACAACGTTTAGGCCCGGTATGAATTTTACCGGGCCAAAAATTGAAGGCGCGTTTGAGTAGAGCTTAGAGAGCTTCATTCGGCCCAACATACTCGATCGCATCAGTCTTGGGGTGGTACTCAATGAGGCCCATCAAAAACAGGAAGTTGATTGACGGCAGAAACAAGACTTCGCCGCCCACGACCGCATGGCGCGCGTACTTCAAAAGAGCGTCATACTCGTCCAACCGCCGCGCTTTCAGCCGTGCGAGGAGAAGGAACGCCACGCTTAGAACGGTGCGGTCAGGGTGCGAATGCTTAGACGGCCGCAGCATCTGCAACCTCTCCAATGTCGCAATTCCAGTACATATAAAAGAGAACTGCTCTCGTAAGGCGTTTGTGCCGCAATTGCCGAAGCACAGGGTCGCGCGCGAAAAGGAGATCGAGAAGATACTCCATAACATCATCGAAGCTCTGGTAGTCCTTGCGTTTTGCGATGATTTTCAACTGAAATTCATCTACCACGGCTTCGTAGAACCGCAGGATGTCTTCGTTTTCTGGAGCAGACAGGAACGTTCTGATTTGGGCAGTTTCCTTTAGATATTTCTTCCTCAGTGCTTTGGCATAATCGGCCGACATGTTGTTGAGTAGATTCTTGTCCTCAAACGAAATCCGCGCGGTCGGCGGATCATCAAGAACAGCCGCCACTTCAGCTTTACTCCGTGCGAGCGCCTGCACTACCTCAGCGAGGTCGTCAGGGCTGACAATCAACGGAGAATCGATGGGATCGAGATCGGCAAGCTTTGCTACATCTCCGAACGTCTTTAGCCACAGCTCGAGTTGCTCTACTCCGCACAGATAAATGGAGCTCGTAGGCAGAGCGCATTTCGTGGAGATATGAGAGCAAATCTGGGCATCCGCATTTCCGGCAAGGCGCCGATTGGAGAACAGCATGTAGTGATCGAGAAGCTTGGCATCGCGGAGCTTTTTTATTCGAGGTATCTCCTCGCCAAGCACGGTGGTTGCTGCCGTCAAACTGAAAAAGTCTCCTTCAGAAAAGTTGCGGTTGTAGCCGTTCGTATGCTTTGCTTGGATGATTGTAATGCCCGACCACGGCGATGCCTTGCTAGGATGGAGCTCGGCGGTTCCAATGAATTTAGCGTCGCGCCCCCCGTCGGGCCCCTTGGCGAACCCCTGAACGGAAATACCCAGTAGGCGTTGGCACAGCAACACGACCAGTGTTTCAAATTGATCCGAATTCAAATCCTCGTACGCGTACTTCATTTGCGTCGCGCACGAACGCTGTAAAAAGCCATTTGATCGAATCCCCAGAACCTAAATGGACTATCCTGCAACCGAAAGGCGAGCGCAAGTGCATGCTGTGACTGGGGCGTGGCTCAGTGGCGGCAGGCTAGGGCGAGTTCGACCAGGCGACGTATCGCCTCAACGATTGGGCACGCCGTTCTTTTCCGCCCACGCATCGATGTCCGTGGCAAGTTCCTCCGGCGGCCGTACCGCTGAAACTGGCTCGCGTCGCCGGTCGTCCACGTCTTTTTTGGTTTACCTTAGTTGACTTCTTCATATTTTTGGTTTGCCAAAATGAAGCGCAGCGGGGAAGCCCCTTTCCTGGTGTGCGGCAAACACCCTTAAGGTGCGGAAATGCTGGTAGCGGTGGCGAGAATCCCGATGAATTGGCTTGCTTCAGTGGACGGTACGGTCCCGGTGCCGTCGTAGTGTCGAACCGAGCACAGCAATCTGTGGATCGCGATGGATCACCGCCGCATGGGGATAGCGCCGGTTTTGGGGTGCGCGCTCACCTCCGCGCGGATATAGTTCTGCCGTTATTGTTGAAATCGAAGGATTCGTGGGGCATAGAACGCGATACCTGCACTAGGTGCAGGTCTGGCGGGTCAAGCTGTAAACCCACGAGAGGTCGAAAAAGCGAAGCGGCCGCCGAACGTGGCGAAATAGTCCGAGTACATTCGACCCATGAGCCTGATCAAATCAAAGAAACGCGTCGCCGACCACGGGGAGGTGTTCACCCCTCCTTGGATGGTCGAAGCGATGCTCGACCTCGTCAAGGGCGAGACCGAGCGCATCGACTCCCGCTTCCTGGAGCCGGCGTGCGGAAGCGGTAACTTCCTCGTCCGTGTCCTGCAACGGAAGCTCGCCGCGGTCGAATTCAAGTTCGGGAAGTCTGACTTCGAAAAACGGCACTACGCCCTATTCGGCCTGATGTGCACTTACGGGGTCGAGCTTTTGGTGGACAATATCGCCGAGTGCCGTGCGAACATGCTGGAGGTCCTGGCTGAGTATCTGAACATCGACGACCAAGATGACCTGTACCGCGCCGCATCCTACGTGCTGTCGCAGAACCTCGTGCACGGCGACGCCCTAACGATGCGCGCTTATGACGGACAGCCCATCACCTTTGCTGAGTGGGGCTACCTCGGCAAGGGCAAGTTTCAGCGGCGCGACTTCCGCTTCGACGCTCTCACTGGCTCATCCGCCTTCAGCGCGGAGGGTTCGCTCTTTGCTCACCTGGGCAAGCACGAAATCTTCACGCCGACTAAGACGTACTCGCCGATGACGGTGATCGAACTGGTCGCCGCCGCAGGCACACCCAAGGAGGCCGCATGAGCGCGCAGGCTGGGTTTGCGTTCCGTGGTCGCAACCCGGATGTGCTGACCTGCATCGCGAATCTCTCGAATGACGAGGTGTTTACCCCGCCCGAGTTCGCGAACCGTATACTGGACACGCTGGCCGAGGCGTGGGGGGGTGATTACGGCGGGACGAATATCTGGGCGGACAAAACGGTGAAGTTCCTCGACCCGTGCACGAAGTCGGGCGTTTTCCTGCGCGAGATCATTGGCCGGCTCACGGAAGGGTTGGCGACTGAGATTCCGGACCTAGAAGAGCGCGTCGATCACATCTTGACGAAGCAGGTGTTCGGCATTGGCATCACGCACCTCACCAGCCTGCTAGCGCGGCGGAGCGCGTACTGCTCGAAGCACGCCAACGGCAAGCACTCCGTCGCCAAGTCGTTCACAACAGAGAGCGGCAACATTTGGTTCGAGCGCACGGAGCACACATGGGCGGATGGCAAGTGCAAGTTTTGCGGAGCAAGCCAGAAGACGTTCGAACGCGGCGAAGGGCTTGAAACGCATGCTTACGCGTTCATTCATACCGACGACATCAAGACTCGCACTGCCGAGTTGTTTGGAGGCGAAATGCAGTTCGATGTGATCATCGGCAATCCGCCGTACCAGTTGGACGACGGCGGCTACGGCACGAGTGCGGCGCCGATTTATCAGTTGTTCGTGGAGAAGGCACTCGAACTCGATCCGCGATACGCGGTGTTCGTGACGCCTTCGCGCTGGATGGCCGGAGGCAAGGGCCTCGACAAGTATAGGGGGCGGATGCTTTCCGACAAGCATCTACGGAACATCGTCGACTATCCGAGGCTCTACGAAGGCTTTCCGGGCGTAAAGATTCGAGGCGGAATCTCCTACTTTCTTTGGGATCGAGAACACAACGGGCCATGCGAGGTTCAGACCATCTGGGATGGCAAACCCACGGGACCAGCAATCGCCCGCCACCTTGACGCATACGACATCCTCGTCCGGCGCAATGAAGCCGTTCCGATCCTTGATAAGATAAGGGCGAAGGGTGAGCCGACCCTCGACCTCCGGGTCTCCAGTCAGAAGCCCTTTGGCCTCCGCACGTTCTTCCACGGCAAGCCGGACCCGAAACGTCTCAAGAATCCCGTGAAGCTGTTCGGATCCCAAAGGATCAGTTTCGTGCAACGCTCGGATATACCGACGAACGCGGCGTGGATCGACAAGTGGAAAGTGCTCATGACGCGCGTCCAAGGGACGAGCGCGGCAATTGAGACAAAGTTTCTCAGCAAGCCGATCATCGCTGAGCCCGGCACCGCCTGTACTGAGAGCTACATCGTCGCGGGCCTCTTCAACACAGAAGCCGAAGCGACTAATTACGCGAAGTACCTCCGTACGCGTTTCGCGCGCTTCCTTGTTTCACTCCGCAAGTCCACTCAAGACGCCCCGAAGCATGTCTACGCTTTCATCCCTGACCTACCGCTGAACCGAGAGTGGACGGACGCCCAGCTGTACACGCGGTATGGGCTATCGAAGGAGGAAATCGCCTTCATCGAGTCGCAAGTGGCCGAGCACGACAGCGAAGAATTCGAGGAGGTTGGTGCGGGCGAAGGCCAGGATGAGTAGGACCATCGAGGAAATCCTCGCGCCCAAGCCGCAAGCTCGGCCGCGCATATACGCCTACTCCATCGACGATGAGGCACATGCTGGTCTGCTCAAGGTCGGGCAGACGACGCGCGACGTCAAGTTGCGAGTCGCCGAACAGGTTAAAACCGCCGCCATCAAGAACTACTGCATCGAACTGAACGAGACCGCTGAGCGAGACGACGGCGGCATCTTCAGCGACCGCGAGGTGCGCGCGGCGCTTGTCAAGAAGGGTTTTCATAACACCGAACTGGAGTGGATGCGTTGCGCGGTCGGAGACGTGAAGACCGTGCTCACCGAGCTGCGCACGGGGCAGAAGTTCACCGGCACACATCACGAGACGTTCCCGATGCGCCGTGAACAGGCCGAAGCGGTGAAGGTGACGCACGCCTACTTCCTCTCGCGCTGGGCGGAAGACAGGCACGCCGTGCCTCGCTTCCTGTGGAACGCGAAGATGCGCTTCGGCAAGACCTTCACCACCTACCAGCTCGCCGAGAAGCTCAGCGCCAAGCGTGTGCTCGTGGTGACCTTCAAACCCGCGGTGGAGGATGCGTGGCAGACGGACCTTGAAAATCACGCGGATTTCGACGGCTGGCAGTACCTCTCGCGCAACTCCGACAGCGACCCGACCAGAATCAACGCCAAAAAGCCGGTCGTCTATTTTGGCTCCTTTCAGGATTTGCTGGGCCGCGACGCGGCCGGGAACATCAAGCCGAAGAACGAATGGCTCCACACGGTGAATTGGGACTTGGTGGTGTTCGACGAGTACCACTTTGGCGCGTGGCGCGACACGGCGAAGGAACTGTTCGAAGGCGAGGAAGAGGCGGTCGCCAAGAAGGAGGCTAAGCTGGAGTACGCCGCCGGCCTGGAGGAAGTAAACGAAGACCTCGGCGTGCTATCGGAAAAAGAGACTGAGTTTTTGCCCATCACGACCAAGGCCTACCTCTACCTCTCGGGGACGCCCTTCAAGGCGCTGGCCACAGGCGAGTTCATCGAGGAACAAATATTCAACTGGACTTACACCGACGAGCAGCGCGCCAAGGAGGAGTTCGCCGCCAAGAATTCCGGCAAATGGAATCCCTACGGGGCGCTGCCGCAGATGCGCCTACTAACCTATCAGATGCCGGACGAGCTGCTGGCGATCGCGAGCGGAGGGGAGTTTGATGAGTTCGACCTCAATGAGTTCTTCACGGCCTCCGGCACGGGCAAGGGCGCACACTTCAAGCACAAGAGCGACGTGCAGAAGTGGCTGGACATTATCCGGGGCCAGTACGCACCGAAGGCCGTCGAGAGCCTCAAGACGGGCACGCGGCCGCCGTTCCCGTACTCCGACGTGCGTCTGCTGCCATACCTCCAGCACTCGTTCTGGTTCCTACCCAATGTGGCGGCCTGCTATGCGATGGCGAAACTGCTGGCCGAGAAGCACAACACCTTCTGGCACGATTACGAGGTCGTCGTCGCGGCTGGTGCGTCGGCAGGGATCGGACTCGACGCGCTACCGCCGGTGCGCAAGGCCATCGGGAGCGGGTTCGAGACCAAGACGATTATGGTCTCGTGTGGCAAACTCACCACGGGCGTGACAGTGCAGCAGTGGTCATCCATCCTGATGCTGCGTAACCTTAAATCGCCAGAGACCTATTTCCAGGCCGCCTTCCGCGTGCAGTCGCCATGGTCGATCAAGAACCCGAATGGGGATGACCCGAACGAGGAAGAGATTCTCAAGCCGGTCTGCTTCGTGTTTGACTTCGCGCCCACGCGGGCGCTGCGCCAGCTTTCCGAATATGGGATCGGTCTGTCGCCAAACGAGCGGAATCCGGAGAATGCCGTTAAGGATTTGGTGTCGTTTCTGCCCGTGCTGGCCTATGACGGCGCGAATATGACGCAGATTGACGCGGGCGGAATCCTAGATATTGCGATGGCAGGCACCTCCGCCACACTGCTGGCCCGCAAATGGCAGAGCGCGCTGCTCGTGAACGTGGACAACGACACCCTGCGCCGCATCCTCGACAACCCCGAGGCGATGGCAGCGGTGGAACGTATCGAGGGCTGGCGCTCGCTGGGTGACAACATCATCGAGACCATCATCAACAAGAGCGAGAAGGTGAAGGAACTGAAGAACAAGGCTAAGGACAGGAATTTGACGGCCAATCAGATGAAGCAGCTCACCGAGGAAGAAAAGGAATATAAGTCCAAGCGCAAGCTCGTCCAAGAGAAGCTGATCAAGTTCGCCACGCGCATCCCTGCGTTCACGTACCTGACCGACTTCCGCGAGAACACACTGCAGGATGTCATCACCAAGCTTGAGCCGGATTTGTTTCTGGCCGTCACCGGGCTGACGGTGAAGGATTTCCACTTGCTCGTTCGGCTCAAGGTTTTCAACACCGAGCAGATGAACCAGGCTGTCTTTGCATTCCGTCGCTATGAAGACGCTTCGCTACGCTATACAGGAATCGAAAGCCACAAAGGCCTGACTCACTATGGGCTCTACGACACCGTCGTCGCTAGGGAATGAGGGCGAGCCGCTGCCGGCTTCCGCGAGCGGGCAACGCTAACGAGAGAAAAGGGCCGGTGTCACTGGGCTATCACCGGATATTCAAATGCGACGCCCTCCGGATCATTCTCCTTGAACCAAGTATCGGCGGCTTCGGCCGTTGCAAACACTCGGAGGTGCTCGGCATCGCCGACGTCACGCGAGGTATCGACATAGACCCAGACCGTCATGACATGCCTCCTTGCGCGCGGCATTCATGCCGCCACCGCACGATCCTCTTTGTCGGCCCCGCGCATGACGATCCTGAGCGCACCATCCGGCAGCGGTCGCTGCAGCGCCTTGGCCTCATCCCATGGCGCACGCATCCAGATGTCCCGCTCCTCGTCGGTGGTCAAGATCACCGGCATCGCCTTCGGATGGATCGGCTCGACCACTGCGTTCGGCGATGTCGTGAGAAAACCATAGACCTGATGCGGTCCTGGCACCGGCTTTGACTTGGTGCCTCGACCCCCATTGAACGTCGTCCAAATGCCGGCAAACGCGAACAGCGGTCGCTGCTCATTCAATGCGAACCAGACCACGTCCTTTTTCTTGGTTTCCGGGTTCGGCTCCGGGGCGTACTCGGCGAAGCTGTTAGCCGGGACCAAGCAGCGGTTCGCCGGCTTGAGCCAGCCGCGCCAGTGCGGTGATGACGTGTTGCGGATGTTGGTGACCGGCGGGCCGCCTGTGCGCGGTGGCGGCGGCATGCCCCAACGCATCAGCGCCATTTCGGTGCCAGTGTCGGTGTTGCGTATCACCGGAGCCGGATAATCCGGAAACACGCCCGTCATCGGCGCGAGGTTGCCGACATAGCGGTTGACGACGCGAAACAGCGCAGCAATGGCGGCTTGGTTGGTGGTGATTGAATAGAGGTTACACATCGTCGGACGTGGTCGCCTTGGCTGATCGTTTTGCGTCCACCGCAGCCCGGATTTTAGCGAAATTCAAAAGGATTTGCTCACCGCCGCCCAGCGCCTTCTCAGCCAGCGCAACGGCCTCCTGCACATGCTCAAGTGTTAAACGGTTAACTGTATAGTCGTCCTTGCTTCTCACAGTCATGCTCTTCAACAGTTTGGTGGCCGCCCCTGCCGCGAACTCAAATCGCCCGTCTGCCTTGCCCGGAACGATCGGAGTATGACAGACGGCGTTTCTCACCTTGGCTATGCGCTCCAATCGATCCGCGTGCGTCTTGATGGCCTTTTTCCAGTCCGGCTGCCTGATGTGCCCCGCGCGGCTCTTTAGCATTTCGATTTTTTGTCGAGGATCGAGGGTCGCAACCACAGCTTCCAGCATAGGCGCTGGTGCAAGGTACATCACCTCAATGACAATCAGGTTCAGTTGATGGTCGAGCGCGGTGTAAAGCAAGACGAGTTCGCCCACGTTTGCGAACGCGTCTCTCCATTTGCCTTCTTTAGCCGGCATGACACTACCTCTCACCCGGCCACCACGTGGAGGGCGGATCGCTCGCCGTTATCTTGGCGGTCCGCAGCGCCACTAAATGGCTGCGCTTGAACGGTCGCCCCTGTACCTGCGAGCAGTCCTTACACCTCATATACCGTTCAAGCTCGTGGATCGGCGTCGCCTTCGGTCGCCGCACGATGCCGAGGGCAACGGTCTGGTGCGTGCTGCAGCCCAAGCATTTCACTTCAAGATAAAGGTAGCCGGCATTGAGTGCATCACCCAACGCAGGAGAAGGCTGCGCTGGTCCCTGAAAGCCGAGCATCCGCTTATTCCATGCCTCGCAGGCCAAACGGTCGGCGGTCTTGCGCGCCTCCGCTGCTTGTTCTGCGGCGGCCCGCACTGACGCGCCGTAGATGGTTTCCCGTGACTTGGTGCCCATCACCCATCAAAGCGGGTCGCGGAGCGCAACGCAAATGCACTAGGGCTGGTAGTCGGCGATTGCCGAAACCCCGCCGGATTGTGGCATGAGCGAATGGCTCAGCTACCGGATAGCAAAAGGGCCGCATTCCTGCGGCCCTCCGCCAGCCCAAATTTGTTCGGGATGAAAACACCACGCTGGCACGAGCAAGTTTATAGCGTTCAACAGGATTGAGGATTCCGTAGAATCACGGTGTTTCGAGGCCAGAATCCTGATCGGGAAAAATCTGCAAACCATTGGTGGTGGTGAGAGCGGTCACGTCCCCTGATTGTTCGAGATGTCCGGGAAGTAAGTAAAATGCTCGCCATTGCCCCAAGCGGCGGGCTTTTTGTGAGTTTCCCGAGTGCCAAAGCGTATCGAGATGCCGGGGTTCATCAAACCCCAGCTCGCCACCCTGAGGAGCAAAGCTCCCCAGGGCGATCAGTGGCTCCATGAGATCAAGTACGACGGCTACCGCGTTCAGGTCCATCTCAACCGGGGACGGAAGAAAGTCTTTACCCGCAACGGGCTGGACTGGACCAAGCGCTTCACGGAGATCGCCGCGGCGCTGGCCATTCCGGGCGAAGCCATCATCGATGGGGAGGTGGTGGTCGTCCATGAAGGACGTACCAACTTCTCGGAATTGCAGGCAGAGCTGGCTGCAGGCAGGCAGGGCCGGCTCGTCTACTACGCCTTCGACCTACTCTGGCGAAATGGCGACCTACGCAAGCTGCCGCAAATTGAGCGCAAGCAACTGCTGCTGGACCTCCTCGGCGAGAACGATATTGAATTGCCGGTGTTGTTTTCCGAGCATCTGGTCGGCGACGGTCAGAAGATGTTTGAGCATGCCGCCAAGCTGAATTGGGAGGGCATCATATCGAAGCGGGCGGACGCCCCGTATCGGTCGGACCGGAATGAGAACTGGCTGAAGATCAAAGCTGTGCAGAAGGGCAAATTCCCTGTCGTCGGCTTTGTCAAAGACCCGAGCGGCGTCGCCGCCCTGTATCTCGGCAAGCAGGAAGGCAAAGACCTTGTCTACATGGGCAAGGTTGGGACGGGCTGGTCTCGCACCGTCTCAAGCCAGATCAGAAAGCAGCTCGACACCGTGGTCAGCCCGAAGTCAAAGCTAAGCAGACCTATCAGAAAGCCGAAAGCAACATGGGTAGAACCAAAGTTCTATGCCGATGTTGAATACCGGGACATCACGTCGGAAGGATTGCTGCGGGCGAGTTCGTTCAAAGGGCTGAACAAGAGAACGGGGCGCATCTGACAACCCCGTTCTTGAACCGTGGCCGCCTCGGGATGCGGGAGTTGAGTATGCGTATAGAGCCATCAATTGTTCCGAATACACCTGAAGATTATTACATCGTTTTGAACGACTACGGCGTGTACGGTTCAGCCTTCGCCGAGACCGATCTCTATCGCGCCGACTACGAAAGTACCGTCAGCGATTTGATGAGCGGGCAGCACTCTGATCCGCTGCGGGTGATCATGTTCAACCCCGACACCAACCGCTCCGAGGACGTCTCCCATGCCGTGGCTCAAGAGCTGCTGCGCCGCCTCGGGCTTGAGGGTCGCACGGTGCCGAGAGCCCTGGAGGACTTTATCGACCGCCATGTCGGGCCCGATCGTCAACTGACACTGCGACTGGTGAGCCAATGATCGACCGCGATGCTATAACCGCCGAGCTGGCCGAGATCGAGGCGCTGCTCGCGGACAACCGCCTCAAGGATGAAGATCGCTTCGCGCTGTTCGGCGCTGTACAGGCGCTGAGCAACATCCTCGAACCCGATACATGGGACCCAGCCAGCCAGACCTTTTACCGTCTCGGCCACCGCCCGCTCGAAGTGGCGAGCAAACGGCAGCACTGATGGCCGAAAGGCTCGAATTAGTCCGCATCGTCGGCCCCGGCTTCGTGGCCGCGTTCGAAACTGACGGGACGGTGCGGCGCGCGGCCCCGATCCTAAAGGCGCTGATCGGGATGACCGATACCGAGGCCCGCGCGCATATCAAGGCGCAAGGCTGGCAAGCCAGCATCGTGCCGGATCAGCCGAGCATCGCGCATAATTTCGCGGAGTTTGGCGGAAGCAATGCTGGCAGCTTCGAGGTGCGCCACCCAGGCGGTCGCAAATTTTTCTACTATGACGACAACGCAGGACGCCGCGCCACCGGCGGCTACCTGACCAAGGAGCAGGCACTCGAAAAGGCGCAGACTTACCTCGCCGAGCTGACGGCTAAATCTGCCCGTACATGACGATTGCGATCATCACGAGCAGCAGCGCCGCCGCCAGCGCGGTCAGCCATAGCCGCGTCACACCTTCATCCGCGAATAGGTGACGATGGCGCGCGAGCCCTGCGCGGTATGATCCCACGTTACCTCGGGCATGATCACGCCGAGCCAGCTGATGTCCTGGCGCAGCAGCAACAGCGGCAGCATCGCACTACAGGTTTCGCCATAGCGATCTGCGCCGATGATCACGCACTTGCCGCCGATCGGGTCTTTGCCGGTCGGCAGCAGAAAGGCGTGGATCGGCTTGCCGCGCGACAGCCCGGTATCATCGATCCAGCCGGTGTCGATATGGCCATTCTCGAAAGCGGCCAGCCGGAAGTGGCCCAGCGTATCCGCGCCGATCAGCTGGTGCAGCGCGGCCAGCGTGGCGCTGCTTTCCAGCTCGCTAATGTTTCGCGCCTCGGGATCGATCAGGATCACGCGATGCCTTTTTGCTTCTTTGCTCATGCATTCTCTCCAACCGCGCCATCACCTTCGTCTGCAGCTTCTCCCAATTCGGGCGGGGCCCATAGCTGTGATCGTCCCACGCATCAGCGCCGACCATGGCGATGGCGGTGATCATGTTGCGGTAGTCGGCCTTGGTGAAGCGCGGGCATGTCATCAGTTCGCGCCTTTCTTTTTCAGATGCGCCGCGACCTCGGCGGCGCTCTCGGGCGTGATGATTGAGTGCAGCTCGCCCTGCGCTGCCAGCTGCGTGGCCAGCGGCTCGGCGCACTCCCAACACAGCTTGCGCGGCAGCTTCGGCGCATGCGGGCGATGCTGGACGGCTTCGCCGCAGGCATCGCAGAGGCTGATCTCATTGTCGGGCATCAGCAGCGGGTGGGTCAGGCGCACGCAGACCAGCACATCGGCGTGCTCGCCATTGCCGCCTTCATCAATTTCGACGCTATTGGTCATCAGTCTTCTCACTCGCAAGGAAACCACTTGACGTAGCAGTCGCTCACCCAGCCTTGGGTCGGCTTTGCTGACTGCTTTCCGTCTAGTCGTGGAATGCTCGTCACATGGGTCCAGCGGGTGCCCTTGCCGCAAATAGACAAGTCGCCGCGTGTCTCGCATTGAGCGGTGTCCACGTCCAGCTTCTCGCCTTGCTTCAATTTCGCGACAACCTCGGCGTTAGCCATTGGCGCTTTACGCAAGGCGAGAAATCCGTCAGGGGTTTTCAAAACCACTGCGCAACCGTCAGCGGCGGCGTTGGCGGTCAGTGGTGCCATTGCGAGCATGAGCAGGCCGCACCATATTCCCCATCGGTTGGTCATTCGATCACCGCCTTTGCTCTGCCGCCCAGCGCCTGCAGTATCTGATCGAACGTATGCGTGGGCGTAGGCTTCATGCCGCTTCTGATCTCGTGCCATTGCCCCTCGATATCGAACGGCGGCGCGAAGATCACCAGCGCATCTTTGGCATTGTAGCGCACGATCGTAGCCACGCCCGCCTGGGCGCGTCGAAACATCCAGCGCCGGAGCGTAGGATCGCGGTGCGCTTCGGGATGGCGCGGATCGATCCAGACCTGCGCGACCTGAATGTTCTGCGGCGGCTCACCCTCGGGCGTGATGGTGATGAAGTCCGGCATCACGTCGATCACGTAGTGCGATCGATCGGGCCGCGACAGATCGGCAGTGTCGTCATTGACCAGCCAGCGGCAATTCCAGATCGCGCACTCGTTTGGCATTTCGGGTCGATGATAGACCGCGCAGCCCTTGTGGAATTTCTGAAACTTGCAGGCCACGCCCGCCGCCTTTTGCAGTGGCGGCACCGGCAGCAGCCTGCAGCACAGCTGGCAGTCTCCGCATTGCCTCATTGCTTGGTCCCTCGCCAGTCCTCGCCGACCTGACCGGCATCGATCATCTCTTCGATCACGATCGGCACCAGATCGCGCACCATATCGACAACCAGCTCCAGCGCTGCCGGGCGCATCTCGGGCGCATGGCCAGCCACGAGGATCGCCAGCAGCTGGCCCAGCGTAGCGCCGACAATCTCGGGATCGATGCCCGCGAAGACCGGCTTCAGCAGCTCGACCAGCTCATTAGCCGCCCGCGTCGCTTCATCCGCGCGTTCTTCGGTATCGATCATGACTTCCATTCTCCGCCTTGAGCGCGAGATCGATGGACAGCTCGGCATGGCCGCGCAGCACATTCGATAGCGCGGGCCGCGCGATCTGCAGCTGGCGGGCGGCATCGGTCACCGTCAAGCCGCATTGCATGATGATCGCCTTGTGCAGGCGCTGCGATACTCTGCTCATTCCAGCACCTTCGGGAACATATCTTCGCGCCACTGGCTTTCGCTATCGATGCGCTCGATCGAGAGCATCAGGCCGCGCCAGTGCGCGACATTGAAGCGCTGGCCGCAGCTGACGCACTTCGAGGTTTTGCGACAGTCCTCCGCATGGTCCTGGGCGAAAGATAAAACCGCCGCAGTCCAGACAATTGAAGCCGCCACCGCTCATTGCATCTGGCTCCCATCAGGCTGGAATGACATCAGCTCGGTGCGCTGGCTCAGCTTGATCAGCTTGACCTGCTTGCCCGATAGCGCCGACAGCTTCTGCGCCCACGGGATCAGCGACTTCATGCGCGCTTCATCGGCGGCGATCAGCGGCCCCAGCGATCCGGGGCCTGCGATCGGCGCGGCGCAGACGCCTTCGCCGGTTTCGTCGATCGAGACGAACATATAGATCGCATCGATGCGCAGCAGCTCGTTCGGCGGCGCGTGGACGTAGGTCGGACCCTCATCATCGCTCATAGCCATGTCTCGACAACCTTGGGAGGATCGCCGGGTGATCTGGTCAGGCAGACCAACCCGGCATGGCCCAGCACCTTGCGCAGCTTGTCCAGATCGCCGCTGATGCAATGGGCAGTCGGCTGGTCGGCGACGAAGCACCGCGCGACATATTCTTCATCGGGGAAGTCCAGCGGGTGATCATAAATCGTCCACATCGCCAGCTGCCCCGTCTGATAAGCGCGGTGGTTCAGATGCGCGACAAAGCCGAGCGGATCATCAGGCGGATCATCAATGCTCATTGCACCGTCCCTCGCACCGGCAGCATGCCGACCATGCGGCCCTCGGAAGTTATAGACGCGCCTTGCGGCACGTGCGGCAGGTCATTCACGGTCTGCAGCGGCCCGAGAGATGGCTTGCCCTTCGGCGGCCTGATGATGTTGCGCGCGGCGATGATCTGGCCGTAGTCGCGATCCTCGCCCTGTATCTGCACCACTTCGACGCGATCAGGATGCTCGGCAAGGCCCTTGCGGAAAATCTCCTCCTGCTCCTCGGGCCTGATCATGCGATTCAGCGTCCATGCCTCGCCGATATAGACGTAGCGGATCACGTCGCGCAGATCGAAGAACGAGCGGATCATCGCCGCCGCCATGTCCTTGCCGAGATAGGTCGGGTGCGGCTCGATGATGGTTTGCCCATCGGAGCAGACCGCGTGCCACATCGGTGCTATCTCGCCTTTCTTGGCGAAGCATCGGTCGCAGAAGGCGGATGCATGATCGAGCATCCGCCGCAGTTCCCTTTCGCTCATCGTTAGAGCCTACGAGCCGGCCAGCGTCCGCGCGAGCTGAATCACGCCCTTGCGCAAACTTGGGCTGTTGATGTGCATCATGGCTTCGACGATGTCCGCGCCATCCTTGGTCGCCATGAACTTGGCGAAGCGCGAAACGACGGGCGTCTTTTTGCTGTCGCCGCTGAGATCGCCCATGAAGTAAGCCATGTCCACCTTCAGGAAGTCGGCGATCTGCTGCAGCCTGCCTACGCCGACGCGGTTCACGCCCTTCTCGTATTTCTGTATCTGCTGGAAGCTGACGCCAAGCGACTCGGCGAGCTGCTGCTGGCTGAGCTTCTGCTCCAGTCGGCGGGCGCGAATCCGATTGCCGACAATGCCATCGATCGGCCCGCTGCCTCGCTTGGTCTGCTTCATAATTCTCTTCCCGTTCGCCATCACTTCCTCCCGCCGTTCCGCTTTTTGGCGGGCTTCGGCTTTGCTGCCTTCATTTGCTTTTCACGCTTCGCCAGCCAGTCCGCGCCCGCCTTGCGCTCGGTCTCGACATCGATGTCCTTTTTCTTGACAAACTCCTCCTGATAGCCGAGCGAAGTGACCACCGCTGCGATCGTGACGTGCTGCGGCTTGCGCGTCGTACCATTGAACCAATTGTCGAGAGTCGCGGTCGCGACGCCCGATATCTCGTGGACGATCTTCAGCTTTTTGATCAGGCCCTCGTCCTGCACAAGCGTGCGGACCTTGTCGATGATCGGGTCTTTGTCGATGTAGTTATAAGTCCGATACATCCGCATCTCAGCCATGGGTCACCGCCTGCAGTTCGATCTTCTGTCCCTTGGCAGTCAGCTCGTAGCCGGTGCCGTTCTTCCTGATCAGGCCGCCATCCTTGGCACGTGCCAGCACGCCCGAGACGCTCTTCGGCGACATGCCTTGCGCTGCCATTCGCTTGCGCAGATCGATGGGAGTCAGCGGGCCTGCATCAAGCGCGGCGCGCAGCACGATGTTGCCCGAGCCGGGCTTGGCGCGGCCTGCAGGGCCATGCGCGACCTGCGCGCCTGCCGGGGCTGGCAGCGCCAGCGCGCCGCCCAGCTGCGACTTCGCCCTGGCTGTAAGCTGATGTGTGCCCTTTTCTTCGCCCGCTTCGGTGAGGCCTTTCTTTTTCAGCTGATGCACCGCGCCATAGGCCCGCGACTTTGCGCCGCCGACTTCTTGGCTGATCGCGCGGATATGCATCGGCCCGCGCTGCAGCAGCAGCTTGAGGACTTGCTGCTCGGCGGTGCCGCCGTTGTTGCGCACCTTCGCCACTTTATCGGCAAGCCGCTTTACGCCTGCGCCTTGGCCGCCATGGCCGAGATCGAGATGCAGCTTCGCTATACCAGGCATCTCATTCAGCTTGCGCAGCACCGGGCCGAGCAGCAGCTCTTCCACCTCAAGCGTGATCGGAAATGTTTTCGGCATCGCTAAAGTCCCCTTTTGCGAGAACAACGGTTACAGGTCAGCGATGTGCAGCTTGTCTGGGGCAGAAGGCGTCGATCGGCTTACGAGGCCGCGCAAGTTTGCCGTGTGCCGTAGTTGCACATTGCTATCCAGGGAGGTCTCGCGCAGGCCCCAGCGAGCGCGAGAGAAGGCCGAGGAGGTATTAAGATAATTCAGATCATTGTGGTTGTATAGCGGCGAAATGCTCGCTGGTTATGTTTTGCCCATGGGCGTTTTGCCCACCCCCTTGTCGCTGCAGAGCAAAAAAAAGCCCCGCCGAAGCGGGGCCGCAGGTCAGGGAGATGGGTCGCCAAAATGGCCATGGCCAAAATGGTCAGTCGGTTGCGCGACTCTGTCAGACAGGTCGATCAAACACGCGCCAGCGGTCAAGCTTCGCGGCGCGGGCCGCGATCAAGCGCGGCAGCAGCATGCCACGCCTCGCCATCTCCACATCGACCATTCGATACTCTACCTTGAAGCACTGCATCGGAATGTTCGGCGTCCCGACTTCGGTGTGCGGGTGATTGACCGGCACTTGCATCACGCAGGCGACTGCCTGATCGAGCCGGTCGAACAGCATCGCCTCGCGCACATCATAGGTGAACCACGTCTGCCCTTCGCCCCTGTTCCAGTCCGGGTCATAGGCCTTGAGGTAGGCACGCTCCATCCAGCCATCTGGGCCGACATAGATCGGGCCAGAACAGACGATGGTGACCTTGACCGGCATCTCTCACTGCGCCTGCTTGGGCTCGGCGATTGCCCTCGCGGCGGGCGGGGTCCTCGCCGCTGCAAATGCCATCGAGCGCGCATCCCAGATCGAGGCCAGCGCGAACTCGATGTCGCCATCGGGCACGTTGGAGCCGAGCGACGCAGGGTCTTGCTCGATAGCCGCAGCGATGGTCGGGTTCGATGAGATAGCATGCGCGGCAACCAGCTGCGGCTTCTCGTCGCCCCGGATCACCAAGGCGGCATAGTCAATGCGCTCCTCGTGGTGCGCGGTGCCAGGGTCTTCGCTGGCGACGTTCTGGGCCACCTTGAACATGATCATCATGACGCGACCCGCGAACGTGGGATCGGAGGCAGTTGCGATCAGATCGAGTGCGGACATCAGTTCACTCCGAGAATTTGTGCAGCGGTCTTTGCCGGTTTGCTGTCGAGCGCCGGGTTGATGTTGCCTTTGGCTGTCGCGGCGTTCCAGAGATCGACATAGGGCTGATACGGCGAGAAGTCGGTGATCATGCTATTCGGCAGGCGGCCCGTTGCGGGATCGGTTCGATGTTCTTCCTCCCCGACCGTGTCGTACCATTGCATCGCATGGATGTTCTGCTCGATCAGCGCCGAGCAATCGACCCTTTGCAGCTTGCCGTCCACGACGACGACATTATCGTCAACGATGATCGAGACGCGCACCGCCAGCCTCCGTCAGTGATGGTCCATCGGGCAGCCGTCTTGATGCAGCGATCTTTGCCGCATCGATCATGCCATTGCGAAGGGTCTCCATGGCGACCGTGGTGCCGCGCGATACCTGGGCGTTCTCGACCAGCAGCATCGGCAGCAGCGCAATGGCGCAGCGCCAGTCGTCGATCATCTCCTCGCTCTGCGGATTTTTGCCGCGCACCATCGTCCACCATGGGCACTTGTGGCAAACCGTGCTCATGTCCTTCTTGTGCAGCGGGCAGATGCCGCCTTCGTCAGCGTGCGGTATTTTCATGCTCGGCTCGCTATGATCATATCGACGTACTGCATCTGCATCGTGATGGGATGGTTGTGCGATCCGCCGCCCGTGTTGGTCGAGGTGACGGAGAGATTGTTGTTACCGAAATGGCTACTGGTGATCATGGTGTTGGCAGAACCGACGCCGCCGATCACCCAGACGTTGGTCGCGCCATTCGCGACTTGATAGCTGGTGTAGGTGCCAGAAACGCCAAAGTATTCCATCGCGAAGTTGCCGTTGCCGGCGGGATAGACGTAGATGGTGTTCGTTCCGCCTGAAGCAATGCCAGCCGGAAGGCCCGCGAGCGGCAGCGTGGTGTTGCCGACGACACTCTGCGCCATCACCGTTGAGAACGGATTGCTGCCGCCGCTACCGCCGCCGACACCGGAGACCACGCGCAGCGCCTTGTCGTTATGCGTGGCATCCTGCACCCAGCCAGCCGGGGCCGCCGCCTGATAGAACAGCATCTTGGTGCCGCTCGGGATGATGTCAAGCGCGCTGCTGCTGGTGGTCCACTTCTCGCCGTCCCAGCGATAGACCGGCACGCCCGCGACCGGAGGCGTCGGATAGAGCTGGCCGAAAGTGGGGCTGCTGGGAAAGTCGAGCGCCGCCATTACGTCATCAACTCCTCAACGTTGTGGTTCCACGCGAGGTATTGGATGTTGCCCGTTCCAGAAGACGCATTCGTCGCGAGGAGCTTGTACATCACCTGCGCCGTCGTGCGCGGCCAGTCGTAAACTGTCTGGTGCCAGTCCCCAATGGCGTCAGTCGTCGCCGCCGTGTAGAAGTTGCTGTTCGAGAATGACACGACAGTGCTGTCGCGCTTGAAACTGATTTGACCCTGCTGGTGCGCGATAGCGGCGCGCAAATAGATGTAGCCATCTGCAGAGACGCGCGTGAAGTTGCATGCCGAACTCAAGGTGATCGGCGTTGCCGGTGAACCCAGCTCTACCGGCGTCAAGCTGTTCAGCGTAGCGCCGCCAACCGCCTGATTAAAGATGTGCTGAAGAACCGTTCCGGGGCGCGGCGTGCTCTGCGTTACGATCTCAATCACACTGGGCAGGTTGACCCATTGCCCAGCTGTTGCTTGACCGGCCTCGAAAGCCGCGTAAGCAAGCCAGCGCCAGAACTTGCCGGTGATCGCGGCCGCAGCATAGAAGGTGTGAGCGCCGTTGCCCGGTGGCGTCGTGCAGGATGCGACGGCATGCTCACCAGGATTGACAATGCTGTAGTAGCTGACTGCGTTGCTGCAGACGCGCACCGCGAGCCGCACCGTACCGCCATCATCGAACGCCGCAATCCAAAGTCGGAACGGCAAACCGTTTCCAGTGCCAAGCGTGGCACCACCCGGAATAGTAATCGACAATGGCGCTGTGATAGCGCGCACCACCGGAATGCCGGTGACGGCTTTGAACTTCAGATAGACTGGATTGCTTGGTGACGGATCAGCGGCAGTTATTGGCGTCTTCAGCGAAAAGGTAATCGCGCCAGCAGCAACCGCCACACTGAAACAATATCCGAACTCATCGTTCGCATCGACATATTGCTTACTCGCAGCATGCAAGGCTGACGAAGGCGCGGCGGCCAGCGACAGCGCGCCGGTCATTGTGTCGCCGCTCTTCTGCACGAAGGCGTTTACGTCAGGCGCGGCGACCGCGATCACCCAAGCGGTCGAATTGCCGTCATTGTATTTGATGTAGAACTGGCCGTTGATCGAGTTCCACCACAGCGATCCATCAGGCGTGCCGACTGGCGGCGTTGGGCTGACGTAGACTGTCGCGCCACCGGCTGGGCCTGCGATACCTTGCGGCCCTCTGATGTTGCCGACCGGCGATCCCCACGACGAACCGGAATAGCTGTAAACGTCGCCGTTGGTGGTGTTGAGATAGTTGTCCTCGGCCTGCGCACCCGCGATGCTGCCCGGTGCGCCTGCGCCCTCGTACCAGAGCGAGCCGCGAACACCTTGGACACCTCGGACACCTTGGACGCCCTGAATACCTTGGTCGCCCTTGTCTCCCTTGTCTCCCTTCGGTCCCTGCGGCCCCGGATCGCCAACCAGCGAAGCACCGGGAGGCCAGACACCACCAGCCTTCGGGCCGTACATGATGTCGGTCTCGGTGTCGTAATAAAAATCACCATCATGGCCGATGTCGCTTGCAGGCGGCGCGGTGCCATAAAGGATTGCAGTGCCGTCGCGACCGGGAGGCCCTTGATTGCCTTGCGGACCCGCAGGACCGGCTGGACCTGGCGGCCCTTGCTCCTGCACCTGAATGACTTCGGTCTCGAAATCGGTCTTGACCAGAATATCGTCGTCGGGCTCAGCACTGATCGTGACATCAGCCTGATTGGTGACGACGACTTCATCGAAACTCATCGGCTCGGTCCAGCATTGTTGGTGAGCATCCCAGACCAGATGCGCAGATGCATGCCGCTATAGATGCGGATCAGCGAGTGCTCATAATCGCCGACCGGCAGCTCCACCAGCTTGGCTTTGGTGATCAGCACGGTGAACTTGCCACCTGCTGCATCAACGATGGCGAGGCTGCCGTTCTCAGTGGTCAGCAGCATTTCCTCGACAACATCTTCCGCACGTTTGCGGATGCCCATCTTCAGGGTGCTGCCGGTCAGATTAATCGGCGCACCCTCAAGGGTCTGGTAGAGAAACTGCCGGTAGAAGTCGGCATCGTTCTCAACGGTGATGTTGACGATTGCCATCGTTCATTTGTCCGGTGGTTTGCTGCTCACTTTGTAGGCTAGCGGTGTGCCAGCGATTGGCTCGCCTCCGACTTTGATGTCGTAACTTTCGAGCACCGCCTGCAGCGCCGCGTCGGTCTGTGCGCCAGCCTCGTCGCGCGGCCATTCCGTTGGCGGCCCGCCCTCCAGCCACGCGACATAATCTGGATCATCAGCCGTCAGCGCAGCGCGCCTCTTGCTTCCCCAGATGCGGCCATCCTCGGCGAGCCAATACCAATCCACAAAATTGTACTGGCGCATTGCGAAAGCCAACAATTCTCGCGGTGTTGCCTCTAACGGCTTCTGCTCATCAGACATATTGTCCTCCGCTCGATTGCACACCAGCGACCGTGCCGGGATAGTAGTTCGCGCCGCCGCCAGAAGTGTTGATAACGCCATTCATTGCGACGTTGTATTTTGTCCCGGTGACGTTGCCGTAGCCGGTGATCGAGGTCCAATAGAAGTTGGTTACGCCTTGCTGCGAGGCATTGATGAAGGTGCCGATGTTGATCGCATTGGGCATGCTGACGTAATGAGGTGCTATCGCCGGTGATGTCTCAACTGATGCTGCGAAGAAACAGTTGATGAAGCCCGCCGATGCGTAGGCGTTGCCGCTTGAGCCGCCGGAGATAACAGTGTTGCCAGAAGGCACCCAGGATGCCGTGCGCGTGACGCCGACCTGATAGCCGCTCGATTGACCGAACTCGACGTTCTGCGAGTAAAGCCGCACTTGGTAAGCGAGGAACATATCGCAGCCCGGATCGCCGGGATCGGCGCCGCTCGCGGTCATTTTGAAGCCGCTGAGATTGACCTGACCCGGCCTAACGAACTGGATCGCGGTGCGGTTGGTGCCAACAAGCAAGCACGATGCAGGCGCAGCGGAGTTACCGGTCCAAATCAGAGAGCCAGCGCCACCGGGGCACTGGACATAAATGCTCTGCCCCGGAACGCCGTAGCTGCCATTGGCAACGTGAACAGTAATGCTGAAATTGTTCAAATTATACTTGGTGCATTCATTCGCAGCGCGCTGGCATGTCGCAAATGGACCCTTGTTGGTGCCAGCGACCAGCGTCGTTGATGAACCGTCATAGGTCGTATCGTTGCCGGTAGCGCCGTTGACGTAGAGGTCGCGCGGTGCGGTGAGATAGACCGGGCCACCGCCCGATCCGCCGCCGCCAGCGTAGGACGACCAGACCAAATGGAAGTAAACGCCGTCAAAGACGAAGCAGCAGATGGCGTTGATCTTCAGCTCGCCAGCCTGCAGCTCGCTATTGTCAGCCGGATGCTTGATCGGTTTCGGCCCCAGCGCATTGCAGTTGAGCGTTGAGGCACCGGAGTTGGTGTTGCCGATCTTGCAGACCACCGTCATGTATTTGAAGTAGGCGGTCGGTGCGGGTGCCATCGTCACCTGATACTGGTTCGAGGTGCCAGCATCATCGTCGGAGTAAAGCAGCGTGCTCTGCACCGCTTTGGCTAGCTGGTGCAGATCGGCGTTGTCAGGCGCGGCGATCCCGGCGTGCGTGATCAGGTTGACAATCTCGCGCTGCGGATACTCAATCGAAGCCGCTGGCGGGATCGATCCCATCGTGCCGGTGGAGGGGTTGCCATTGATGTACGGCGCGTTCGGATCGCTGACGCCATAGGGCTGGTTATACTTCATAGGCTTCCCCCGTCAGGGCGTCCCTTCCATCGGATCGCCGGGATTCAGGTTGGTGTAATCGAAGATGATTTCGGTGTGCGCTGGCTTCCATCGGTTCAGCAGGCACTCCAGATCGTCAGCGAGGCCGATCTTCAAATGCGGATCGAGGCCGGTCTGTCCCTTGGTGACGCGGAACCAGATCAGCGAGGCCTCATGGACATGCACGGTCCAATAGAAGCGGTTGGTATCGGGGCCGAGCCCGTAATAGGGCCACTCACTCAGCTCGCCTTCTTCGAGCGGCGCATCGCCGACCGCGTTCATGATCGGGTTGCCCCACTCGTTGTACATCATGGGGTCAGGCGCACCTGCAGCGCCGTAGACGCGCGCATCGCCGACGCGATCAATGCCGACCACGAACGTGCGATACTCGGTGATTGTGATTGAGTAACCGATCATCTCGGCGACCGCGATGAAGAACTCGCGGCTCTGCGCGCCCTGCATCGTCATCCGCATCACCAGCGCGAGCTGGCGCTCGCCGATGGTCTGCGGCTCCTCATAGCAGGGGTCAGGCAAGCCCCAGTTGCGTTCCCAGTCTGGCAGCAACTCGACGGTCTGGCGCGGATCGCTCTCGCGCTCCAAGAGATCGGCGGCGCGGCCATCGACAAAGCCCCAATAATCGCAGAGGCCAGTGATGCCACGCACCAGCGTGCTATCGGGAGCATGCTTCGGCCACGCTTGGCCCTGCGGCAGCAGCGAGAGGAAGGAGTCGCGGTAGTCGGAGCCAAGCCTGCGGATATGCCGGTCGCTCACAGCTCGGCCCCGGCTTCATAGAGGATGGTGCCGAGCACCGCCATGTGGCCGAGCGACGGCATCACATAATCGTCGTTGGTGACCAGATTGAAGGAGATCACGCTCGGCGCGTTCATGATCGCGTAGGAGACCCACGCGGCATAGATGGTCTGTCCAGGCGCTGCCATCTGGAACAGCATGTCGCGGATGCTCTGCTCGACTTCCTCCTGCACCTCGGTGGTATTTGGCACCAGCTCGTGGATCGTGATGTCGATGAACTGCTTGATCGGCGCGAGCACATAGCAATCCTTCACGGTGACGGGCCGCTTGGTATTGATGTAGTCGTGAACGATCCGGACATCCTCGGCGGTCGGCCAGCCGTCATTGTCGGCGCGCAGATCATCCATCAGGAATCGAACGGTGATGGTGCCGACGCCTTGCTCGGGCGCGGCCCATGCGCGGGTGACGCCGGGGACCTGCAGCGCCCATGCCACATAGTCGGCCTGCGAGCCACCCATCGGCGGGTTGCGGATGCGCTGCAGGATGCGCATGCGCAGCTGCTCATCGGTCTCGGTATCGGTGCCGCCCGTCAGATGCACAACGGTCGCGGTGGTGCTGACGCCGGGGACCAGATTCTGGCCCATCGAGAGCGCGGAGCCATCTTCGAGATTCCCGATCTTGCCGGGATCGAGCGCGCGGATCGAGCCGACGACAGGCGAGAACGCCGAGGTGGTGATCTCCTCCATCGTCTCGAAAGTCACGACTTGGTTCGGGCTGTCGGTATTGGCAGGCATGCCGACGCCGCTCTGCAGCTGCGTGCCAATCGGGATGATGCTGCCGTCAATCACGCCTTGGAAGCTGGCGGTGCCGCTCGCCAGCGTGGCCATCTTGCGGCCCGTCGAGCCATCGGCATTGACCAGCCAGATATCGCCGTGCCGATCCAGCCACTCGGTCTCGGCGGTGTCAGGCAGCAGCTGCAGCGAAAGCCAATCGACATACTGCAGTGTCAGATGGCAGAGCGCGCCTTGATTGTCCGAGAGCACGCGCAGCACGCTGTTCGGCACATTGGCATCGGCTCCAGGCAGCGATGCATTGACGGCATCGCGCACCAGCGAGCGGACATCTCGCAGCGTCGGCGTTGACCAAGGCATGCTCTACGGCCCCATTGCATCCCAAAGAATTTGATACTGCAGCTCGACCGGCTGCAGCGGCCCGCGAAATATTCGGAGCAGTGCGTCGATGCGCTGCTTGTCCACGCGAGTGGCGATCACCTCAAAGCTGGTGCAGATTTTGTGAGCGACGAATGGCTGCATCGCATCGCGGATATAATTTTCGGCGGCGGTCAGCGTCGAGCCTTGCTGCGCAGATGCCGGCGCAATCTTCGAGCGGCGCAACAGCCAGAGCTTCGAGCCGATGGGCCAGCCGTTCCAGATCAGCTCGGCGTCGAGATCGCCCCACCAGCCGCAGCGGTCGTTGCTGTCAGGATCGGGCAGCAGATCATTTTTTCCAGCCAGCGCATTGGTGCCGAGCGCCACGCAGACCGCAGTCGCCAGCGCCTGGGTATCGTCAAGCGTGCCATTCGGCAGCAGCTGCCAGTCGAGCGTGACGGATTGCTGGTTGGGAAAGAAGTTCGACTGCACCAGACGAATGTCGGGGACATTGGCGCGGGCCATGGCTCAGCCGATCTTGCCCTTGCTGTTGATGCACGGCCCGCTCAGCGTGGCGAGGAAGTCGAAAGAGCCTTTGCCGGATTCGCCGCCGACATAGACGTTCTTGTCGCTGTGGACATGCACATAGGTGTTGCCGTCATCGAGCATCGAATGAACCTGCTTGCCCGCGATCCGGCTTTTGTCCTTGGTGACATCGATGAAACGCTTGGCCTTTTCGTTGTCCTTTTTCAGCGCTTCCTGACCGCGCTTCTGCTTGCCGCCTTGCTGGCCTGATCCGCCATCGCCGCCGCTCTCGGCCCGCGCCGATACGCCAGCGCCGCCGCCTGATCCCGATCCGCCGCCTTGCTCCTGCGTGTCATTGCTCTCGCTGTCGCTATCGAGCAGCGCCATGCGCAGCGTCTTGTCCTGCGGCGCGCTCCAGAAGCCGCCATCCTTCGTCATGTGGAATTGCTGCTTGTCGCCGCGCCCGCGAAACAGCGCGGTGTCGCCTTTTTCCAGCTTGTACATACGGTGGCGGCGATCATCCATCGGGCCTGCGACCGGGAACGAGCGGTTGCCGCCCATGAAGCCGATGAAGGTCTCGGCGCTGGCCTTTACCTTACCGTCCTTGTCCTTCTCGGCATCGAACACCACCGAGGTGAAGCCATAGTTCTGCGGGCTCTCGACCTCCGAGCGGGTCTCGTTGGCCATGAAGTTTCCGCCCATCTCCTGCATCAGCTTCTCGTCATCGACCTTATCGACGACGCTGCGCGAGCCGCCTGCGGTATAGGATCGGATCGAAGTGTTAAGCGGGGTGGCGCGGTGCATGCTTGGCTCCTCTAGCCGGGATTGAAGTTGAGGCCTGATCGCAAAAGGTTCGGGCTCACCAGATCGAGCGTGGTCAGCGAGCCGCCGTTATTGTCTTGGGTGAACGTCACGTTCTGCGCGGTGAGATTGTTGTTCAGCATCGCCATCGGCGAGTAGACCGAGACATCATCGCCCGCATGCCAGAGGCTGGAGCCATCGCGCAGCCAGCCCTGCACCACGATGGTCGCCTGAATCTTGGTGCCCTCGTGCCAGATGTTCTCGTTCTTGGCGCGGTTCTGCAGCTCGGCCTGCGTCTTCACCGGCTGCTCGCAAGGCGTGATCAGCTTGCAGAAGACTGGCGAGGTGCCGCCGACAATGGCCTTCATCTCGCTGGCAGCGGTGCCCGAGTTGTCATCGCTGGCGGGAGCCTGCCCATCGACGCGCATCTCGGTATAGGTATGCTCCTCGGTGATGATGCACTGGCAGCTCTTGATGTTCTGCCCTTCGACCAGCTGAGCCTTGACCGCGCCCGCATGCTCGCCGATCAGCAGGAAATTGCCGTGGCTATCGGAGCCAAGCACCACGCCGCGAGGCCTCGCGATGCGTTCGAGGAAGTCCCAGATCAGCTCACCTTTCTCGTTCTGCAGCTTGGCGAACGGCGTGAGATCAAGCTGGCCGATCACCTTGAGCCCGACCGGATAATCCTTCAGCACTTCCTGCGCGACCTGCTGGATGTTCTTTTTGTCGAAGTTGCCGGTCTTGGTATCGACGCTTGATCGCGCAGGCCAGGCGGTGGCGCTTTTGCCGATCAGCATCACGCCGTGCTGGTTGGCGTCGTATGCGACCTGCCGCGTCTCGATATAGCCGGTGACCGCGAGCTGCCCCGCCAGCGTGACCTCGCATTTATCTCCGGGCTTGAACTGCAGTTTCTGGATCATCGGGAAGATTGCCGATGTTTTGAAAATCGGGTCGCGCTCGGCTGCAGTGAAGCGAAACACCGTGGAGGAATCGGCCCAGCGCTCCTGCACCCAAACCGATTCCCAATCATCGAACTGCGCGCCAGCGACTTTAAGAACGGCGATCTCTTGAGGCTTTGGCATGCGTCACCAGCGGGCGGCCATAGAGCACGCCGTTCTTTTCGCGGTACTCGTAGTCATCCATGGTCGGCCCCGGACATTTGCACTCGGCATAATCGATGCCGCAGACGGGGCAGTTGCCGTCCTCATCGCAGTCGGCAGCGAAGATGACGCGCTGCCATCTTCTGCTCACGGCGCTGGCGGGTTGATCGGTTCCTGTTCGCCGACCGGCTGGATTGAGCCCGCGACCGCTTCGCCCGCCACGACCATGATGTCGCAGATGGTGAGCAGCTCGCGCACGCCTTCGCCGAGATCGGCGTCGGCCTTCGCGCTGACTTGCGTCCGCCCCGGCTTCTTCGGGATCACCTTGCAGATTGTGCCGTCATCGGGATCGACCTCGATGTCGGCGATCTCGGGGTTGGCCGGAAACCATTCGACCGCGCCATCGACCTGCGCAGGATTGCCCGCGCCATCGACGTAAGAGACTTGCATTTTGACGGTGTGGTCTGCGGGCAGGTTGTACATAACGTGGCTCCCTTCTGCGGTTATGATGAACGCACCGAATGCAATGGTGATCTCGATGTGCCCGACCGCAGGCGCGGGCACCTCCATGATCTGCAGTGGATTTTTGAAAACGATCTCGACGCGCTCGACCATGGTCAGGCCGATAGCGCGAGGCCGAGCCTCGGGCAGAATGCCGGATGCACGACCTTGTTCTCCTCGCGCAGCTCATCGCAGCGCGAGGCATCGTCATAGAGCCGATACGCCATTACCAGCGACGGCAGCGGCTCGAAGAACTCAAAGCTGGTCATGCGCGGCAGCGGGCGCGCTGTCGCTACCAGATGGTTGGTCACCGCGCCGTGCAGCGCGACCAGTGTCTGGAAAGTCATTTGATCCATGCTGTCGGCGGCGATCTCCTCGGCATCGCGGAACGGCTGCAGCAGCTGTTCCTTGATCTCGTTGACATCCTGTCGGCTGACGAAGGTCATGCCGCCGATCACGCGGCATTGCGTCGCGAGGCAGAGCCGGATGCCCGCGTCCCTGACCAGCCTGCCGCCGAGACTGACCGGCGACTCCAGCTCGATCTGGATGCGGACATAATTGAGATGCTCGAAAGTCGAGCCTGCCTGCCGCGCCAGATCGAAACAGTTATCCAGCGGCGGCCCGAGCGCATCGTTGATGCAGAGCTTGTACGCATTGGCGCGAGTGTCGCCGATGGCCGTGCGCGCATCGGAACCGGGGCGTCCCTTGGCAGGCACGGTGCCGAGCAGGGCCGCAAGCATCCGATCCGCAATCGGCGCAGCCTCGTCTGCTTCGGCCCGCTTCATGCGTTGATCCCGGTCGGCGGTGGCAGCGGCTGTGCTGACAGGGCGCGCACCACTTGACCGCGCAGTGCCTCGCTCGCCTGGGCGAGCATGGCGGTGGTCGAGATCGCGCCGACCTGCTGCGGATCGAGGCCATATTCCGCGAAGGTCATATCGAAGACGCAATAGCCGCCGAAGCGCTCTTCCTCGCTGAGCCGATAGCGCGGGCAGACAACCTGCTGCGAGGGCTGCGTCGGCAGCTGCAGCGTGCCGGGGCCCTCGGCTTCGAGCTGCTTCATCAGCTCATCGCGGGCGCGGCGGAAGTCGCGGCTATAGAGCGTGTACTCGCTGTCATAGGGAAAGACGATGCAGTAGCCGCGCACGTTGAACTCGCGCGCCGCGCGGCCCATGTCCTCGGCATAGGGCAAATCTTTTTTCGGGAACTGATGCTGCACGATGCGGCGACCGCTCTCGCGGCTGTTGGCCTCGCAGTGGAATCGCGCGCCATTGAACGAGGCCGGCATCAGCGCTCTGCGCCATACCGCAGGCAGATCGAAGACGTTGGTCATTGCAGCATATCCTGCGTTGCGTAACCGCCCTTGGGCCCGCGCGGCGCTTCAGACATTTGCGTCTGGCGGTTGATGTCCACTTTCTTGAACAGACCGGAGCCTTCGGCGCTGACATTCGTGCCCTTCGGCGCGTTGACGTTCACGCCGATGGTGGCAGCGCCTGTCACCTTGTGCTCGGCGACCGTCGATCTATCGAGCTGCCTGCGCGAGCGCTCGGCCAGCGCGGCGCGCTTCGCGGTCATGCCTTCGTCGGCTTCCTTGTGGCCGGGGTTGACTTCGCCGTGCCCCATGATCGGCGTGTCGGGATAGCGCTCGGCCATGAAGCGCGCATAGGCCGCCGCCTGGGCTGGCGTTACATCCTTGTCGTCGCGGGCGATGATCTCCATGCCGACGACATTGCGATTCGAGAGGCCAGCACCTTGACCCCAACCGGTTTTCATGTGCGAAGCACCGGGGCCGCCGGTCTGGACGATGTTGCCTTCGCGATCCATCACATACTGGACGCCGAGGCCGCGCTGCCGCAGCGTATTCTGCACGCCCGCGACTGTGCCGCGCCCGCCTGTATGGTGCGTAATGAAGGCCTTGGGGTCTTCGCCGCCGACCGCCTGAACGCGCGGCGGCAGATCGCCGCCTGCAGCTGTGCCGCCCGCAGGCGTCTCGCCAGCGCCTGCGCCCGAGCCCGCGCCAGCGGTCTGGCCGTTGGGCGGCGTGCCTCCCGGCAGGCCTTCGCGCGGACCAACGCCGACGCGCTTCGCGCCGTGCCATGGGCCCCAGCCGGTTTGCTTCACCTTCTTCATCGCGTAGTCGATGGTGGCGCGCTCGTTCTTCGGATCGAGCGGGTTGAGGCCGGTCTCCTTCTGAAACTCGTTGCCGAGGCCACCGCCTGTATAGAGCTGGAAAGCACCGCCAGATTTGCCGCGATCACCGAGGAAGTCGCGCAGGCCTTCCGATTTTGCCACGCGCACCGCTGTATCGGGATCGACGCCCTCGCGCGCTGCGGCCTCGCGGATATAGGCTTCCATGCCGCGCGGATCGTCGCTCTTGCCGAGCACCATCGGGCCCTTGCCGCTGGGCTGCGCTGGCGTTGATCCTGCACCAGCTCCGGTGCCGGGGCCTGCAGTCTGGCCATTCGGTGCGCCGCCGCCGTAGCCACCAGTGCTCTGGCCGAGATTGGCATAGCCGCCGCCGCCGAAGGCGCGGCCACCAGCGCCGCCGCGAGGGCCGAAGGGCCCGCCGCCACCGGGGCTATAGGCCGCAGGGATGATGCCGCCGCCCATCGCGCCGCCGCCGAAGCCGGTCGGCTGCATGCCGCCGCCGAGGCCGCGTAGCAGGTTGGTCAGCTCCTTCGTCGCCTCGGTGTTTTTCTCCATCTCGGTCGGGATGCGCTCTTTCCAGCGATCCTCGAACGACTGGTTGGGTCCGCCGCCACCAAGACCGAACTTGCCGAACTTCTCCTGAATGCTTTCCTTGGCTGTATCGGGCCGCAACAGTTTCTTTTCCTGCAACTCGTCCCACTTGCTCGTGATGGCGTCGAGCACGCCCTCGGCCATCTTCAGCGCGGTGGTCAGATACGGCACGAATGGCTGCTGCATCTTCTCGACCAACGTCTCATATTTGCTGGTGACTTTTCCCCATTGCGTTGCGAGTTTCTCGGCCTCCGTATTCCGTTGATCGGCGCGTTTCTGCTCTGCTTCGCTCAGCTCCTCCAGCTTGCCCGCATTGGCGAGCTGCGCGTTGTAGCCGAGCATCTGCCAGAACATATTGCGCCGGTTTGCCGCCTCCTGTTCGCTGGCTCCCTGCTTGATGGCGTTGCGGAAAACCTGCTCGCCGCCTTCGCGCGCCACGTTGAGCTGCTGCTGAATGCCTTTAGCGTGGGTCAGGCGCTCGATGAAGGCGTTCATATTGGTGATCGACTCGCGATCAGGCCCCACGTTCTTCAGCAGCTCCAGACGCAGATGACTGCCTTGCCGCTGCAAGTCCGCGATCTTGCCTGAAATGGCGGCAATGCTGGCCGCTGCGGTTTCGCCGGAGATGCCGAACACCTTCAGCTGCTCGATCACGTCCTTGTACTGAGCAGGGTTGACGCCGATCTGCCGAGCCGCCTGATTCAGCGCCCTGATCTTGTCCGCGTATTCGATCAGCGCCTTGCTCTGCCGCGTGATCTCCAGACCGAACAGCGCGATGCCTGCAGCCCCGAGCGCCAGACCGCTGCGCAGCATGCCGAGGCCCTTGTAGGCCTCGCCGACCTCTGCGCCCATCTGCTTTACTTTGCCGGTGATCTCGCCGGTCTCGCGCTTGAACTTGTCGATGTGCTGCTGGCCCGCGCCGCTGCCGAGCTGCTTGATCTCCTCGTTGAGTTTCGCCAGCCCAGCCGAAGCGTTGTCGGCGAGGTTGACGGTTAAGCGTAGCTCTTCCTGTTCAGCCATCAGTCATCATCGCCTGCTGCGGCCTGCTGCTCGCGGTCCAGCTGCGCCGTGCGGTTCATGTGCATGGCGACCTCGCTCAGCGGCATCGACAAAAATGTTTCGGGACTGACATGAAACCAGCGCGCCAGCCGGTAGCAGTCGAGGATGATGTCTTCCTCGCCGCCTACCAGGCCGCTGGATCGGGAAGAAAAAAACGCCGCAGCCGATACGCGCAGCTGTTCCAGTCGCGCGGGTCCATCTCATCGATGAACGGCGGCAGGATGCCGGACAGCGCGGCGATCATGTAGGACATTTTCCGCTCATCGATGATCACGTCGCCTTCCTGATTGACGCGGATCGGATTGCCATAGCGGTTGATGTCGCCAGCGCGCGGCTCGCGCAGCGAGACCTCTCGCACGTCCTCCCCGCGATTGTTGCGAATCGGGCGGTACATCATCTTGACGATGATCGGCCACTCGTCCTGCTCCAGCGGCGGCAGCTCGGCAGGCGAAGGCTCGATCTCGGGCGGCGGCATCGTGCGCTTTGCGCCGCCGCTCGGCGCGATGATCTCGGGCTCGGGCTTCGCCTGATCGTCAACGAAGCCCTCGCGTCTCGGGTTGACGTTCACAGGCTCACCTCCTCACAGGTTACGCCTTCCCACCGCACGCGGACCTGACCGTCGCGGGTATTGTTCTCGAAGCCGCCCTTGCAGGTCGCGCTGGTGAGCACGTACTGCATCCGGTTGGCGAGCTGCGCGACCACCGTGACATCGGTTTCGTTCAGCAGGTCCTCCAGATAGAAGCCGGGAAGCGTCGAGAGATCGCCCTCGATGTAAGGCACGCGCGGCAGCTCCTGATAGCCATGCACGCCATCCTGTCCCGCGATCATGGTTCGCTCGACAGGCGACGGGCTGACGGTGAAGTTGCCGCGCAGCGCCAGCTGATTGCCATCCACTGTCAGGAAGGCGATGCCCGCAATTCTTTGTGCCATTGCTCAGTCTCCTTCTGTGGGATTGCGATCAGACGCCCGAGGCCGCGTTGAACGGCGGCTGCGTCGGGCCGATGATCACGGTGTCGATGCCTCGGTCGTATTGCAGCCGGAACTGCGCCAGGACTGCGAAGATGCGCAGCTGGTTGATCAGATCGGGCGGATAGAGGACGTTGAGGCGGTTAGGGTCGTTGGGATCGCGCTCGACCAGCAGATGCCGCTTGAAGTTCGAGAGGTCTTCGACCAGCCCCGAGTACATATCCTGCTGATATTGCGCGATCAGCTCGGCCTTGATGATGCCGGGCGTGACGATGGCCTGACCGGGGCCGAACTTGGTGCCGTCATTCGCCAGCTTGTGGCGTGGATACTTTGAGGTCACCGCGTGCTTCTGGTTACGCAGCAGCTTGGCCAGCGTAGCCAGCGTCGTCACCAGCTCATAGGCATCATCCGGCTGACCGTAGAGATTGACCTGATACGTGGTCTGCTCTCGCGCGATCATCGGCTGGTTGTCGCCGCCGATCTTCTGGATAGCGAGGCCGGTCGATGCCAGCGAGTTCAGTTCAACGAAGTCGAAGCGCTGATGCACATCTGCCGCCTTGATATCGTTCAAGGTCAGCGCCTGCAGCGGACGCGCGGGATCGTTGATCAGGGCGCGCTGCGCCTTCGCGGCATAGGCCGCCGCCCACTCAAAGCTCGGCGACGGCGAGGCTACCTCGAAGGCCATGACCGACTCGACGGGGCTGTTGAGCGCATCGCCGAAGGTGAGCAGATCGGCATAGGTGCCGCGCTTGGCCGAGAAGACATGGCCGAACAGCTGGCGCTGCCATCCCCAGCGGCCTTGATCGGTGAAGCCGAACTCCTGATCCCAATCGAACAATGAGTTCGTGTCGGTGTACGGCATTGCGACATATTCAAACGGCTCTTCGCCGAGGTTCATGATCGCATCGTCAAAGGCGGGCGTGCCGGTGCCGCCAGTGAGGAACCCGGTTGCCGGCACCGTGATCCCCAGCCCAGGCGGGGTCTGCTCGCCGCCTCTGCTGCCGAAGTAGTTCAGCGAGACGCCGATGTCGTTGGCGTTGATGCTCTTGAAGGTCGAGGTCAGCGTGACCACTCCAGCCGCCGCCGCAGCGGTGACCGGCAGCGTCACATCGTCATTGATCGCGTCGGCAATGGCGGTTGCGATCCCATCGACGGTATCGGTGGTCGCGACGTTGATCGGAACGTGCTCGCCCGCGACATAGAGATGGATGGTGCCTGCAGCCGTCGGCGCGGCGGTGACGGTGATATCGCCAGTGCCTGCAGCTGCGGCGAGCGGCTCCTCCAGCGGCAGGCCCCAGACTTCGTTCGCGAAGTTGTTCTTGAAGAAGGCCTTGAACATTCGCGAAAGCTCGGAGCCTTGGCCGAAGGCGAGATCGGCCTGCGCTTGGCTTCCAATCGGACGCGGAATGTCGAGCTCGGCCTCGCCATCGGCGGTCATCACGCCAACCAGCAGAGCCCGCAGATTGATTGTCGGCAGGCCAGCCATCGACGGATCGACTTCGACCCAATAGAGCGGCACCTTGATGTTGGCGGGAATGTTCGCAAAGCTGATCGGCATGATCGTCTCCTGTCAAAATGAAAACGCCGCCTAATCAGGCGGCGTCGTTGGGTTCATCTGATTGGCGCTGTCGCCGCTCGGGCTCGCGGCGCTCCTCTTGCCGCTGCTGGTGTTCGCGCGCCTGGTCGATTGGCTGCTCGGCCTCGCGTTGCACCGAGCTATCGGCCAGCCTGCGCTTGGTGAAGCGATCATCCGGCCACGTCGCTGCGCCGCTCTCGGGAAAACCGCCGCCGTGCGGATGCTTCATCAGCCGGCGCACATCATCATTGGCAGGCACGACGCGAACGCCCTGTGCAGCCTTTGCCGACCGCATCACTTCCATGCGCTGCTTCGAGCGCAGGCCCCGCAGCGAGGCCTTGCTCAGGCCTTTGCGTTCTTCTCTCATCGTGATCGCTCCTTCTTTGCTGACCGTTTGGAAATGTCGAACAGATACTTGCTCTGAATCTGAGGGCGCTGATCGTAGGGCTGGTCGCCGACGACGGTGGTGACATCGATCTCGCGCAGATCATCGAAGTCGATCGGCGGCCATGTCGTGCGGAAAAAGATCGAAACGTCGTATTGCATCTCGGCGACCGGCGTTTCGTTGTTCAGCGCCGTGCTGCCGTAGACGTATTTGACCGCGCCCCGCGTGATGCTTTCGATGATGGTATTGTCGGGATTGTCGGTCCCGGTGTGCGGGTTCATCGTGTCGAGCAGATTCATGATGTACTGATCGGGCCAGAGCCGATGCATGATCCGCCACCATGCGGCGTTGATCTGCCGCTCGGCGACATCCTGATCATTGTTCGCGACTATCGCAGAGAAGCCGATGCGCAGCGTATGGCTGAAGCGGATCATGCCAGCGTTAGCATCGCCATCAGGCTGCATGATCTCATCGATGATGTAGACGCCCAGGTACGGCAGCAGCTGATGCTGCACGCTCAGCATCTTGGTCTTTCGCATATTGTAGTCGGCGAAGAAGGCGTCGGCCTTCAGGGCATCGAAAAACACGTCGCGGATCACCAGCGAGAACGACTGCGTGTCGGTGATGCCCATGGCTCACATGATGGTTTCATACTTGCGGATCGTGAGCATGGTCTGGCCGCCGCCATCGCTTGATGCATCCACGATCTGATACTCGCCGCGCGGCACGTTGTTGCAATCGCGCGGGATGATGCAGTGATCATTTTGCTCAGGGAGGACGCTGAACTCGCTCTCCCTGATGTCGAGAATCGTGCGCTGATCGGAATAGATTTGCCCGTCGAGCCCAGCGATATCGAGGCTGTAGGTATTGAGGATGCCGCGCCCCGAGAAGTCAGGCGCTCCCGGCTGCGAGACCAGCGGCCTGAACGTGACGGGCACCGCCCAGAAGTCGAAGATTGGGCCCTGCAGCAGCACGTCGAGATTTACGGCCATTTCATTGCCTCGGCTGTCAGCTTCACCATGCGCTGCCACAGCGTCTCCAGCAGCTCGGCGCGCAGGATCGGGCGGTTGCTCCTCACCACAGGGTTGCGCCTTTGCGGCTGATATTTTTTCGGGGCCTGAAACCGCCGCTCACGCTTGCTCGGCGTGCGCGAGCGCGGCCAGATCGAAGTGCTCGCGGTGGTCTCGTTGCTGACGGTCGCGCTATGCGTATTCGGATATTTGCGCTTCATGTCATCGCGCTGCCACGCCTCCAGCTCCTGCGGCACGGCGCTGTGCAGCTCGATGATCTGCTTCTCGTATTTCTGCAGCTTCGCGAGCACGTCATCGACGCCGTCGATCTCGACCTTAAACATAAAACCGCATGTACTTATAAAGCAGCGCGTTGACCGTCTCGGCGGCCTTCGCCAGCCCGCCGCCGCCGCTGCTGCTGCCGCCGCCATCCATGAATTGCACGCGGCTTTCGCGATGGGTGATCGACTTGATGCCGCTCACCGCCGCCTGCGTCATCGACTCGCGAGCGCTCTGGATCAGAAGCCCGGTCGCCTGCTTCAGCGCTGGCGGCGCTTCATCCGGCAGCTCATAACCGCCCGTGTAGGTGACGGTAACCGGCTCTCTCCAGAGCCCGTCGATGCGCAGCTTGCCCGAGCGATTCTCGATCTCGTAAGCTGGAGCCGAGACGAAGCTGCCGCGCGGGCTCTCGACGCTCTCGATATCATCGTCCGCGACCGGATAGTGGGTGAGGAAAAGCCGGGGACAATCGAACGGCATGGTATCGCCGCGCCACGTCTCGGCGACCTTCTCCTTCGCGAAGACGCGGTTGCACATGGTGGCGACCACATCGCTATAATGGTCGATCCACATCTGCAGCTGCTCATCTTCGGAGGTGTCGTCAGCCGAGATGCCGAGAATAGTTTTCACTTCCTCAAGCGTCAGCAGCGCATAGCTCTCGGCGGGCTCGATCACCTTGACCCAGATGTCAGCCATCAGCTGGCCTCGTCATGGAATTGCTCGAACAGTTCGCGCAGCTGAAGCGGCTCGACCTCGGTGCCATCGGACATGATCGGCGTGGCGGTATAGGCCGCGCGGTCGATCTGCCAGCCGATGATCGCCGCTGCAGGTATGCCGCGCTCACCCTGCAGACCGCGCGGGCCGTCCTGTCCCGGCTTGCCTTGCTTGCCCGCGCTGGCAATCAGCTGCCAGCCTTCGCCTGGACATGGCCCCGGATCGTCCGTGCGCGCGATGAAGCTGGAGCCCTGCAGCGCGACAATGTTGAGGAACGAATAGTTGTCGCCCTCGCGATAGGTGCCCATGATCTTCGGCATCGCGGCATCGCGGCCCCGCGCGGCGATCAGCTGCCAGTCATCATGCGGCGGCGTGCGCGCGGTATCGCATCGCGCCTGATAGGTGCTGCCCAGCTGCAGAACGACATCGCCCTCGTAGTGGACAGCACCTTCTTCAAACGCGACTGCAGCGCTCAGCCGCCCCGGTGCGCCGGGCGAGCCATCCTGTCCCGGTAGCCCTTGCTCGCCTTTTTCACCGGGGAGACCTTGACCGCCGATCGGGCCTTGCTCGCCGCGCTCGCCTTTTTCCCCTTGGTCGCCTTTTTCGCCTTGTTCGCCTTTTTCGCCTTGCTTGCCATCTTCGCCTCGCTCTGCTGCTTCGCCCCGCTCACCCTGTAGCCCTTGTTCGCCGCGCTCGCCCGGCAGGCCCTGCGGCCCTTGCACGCCGCGCTCGCCAGCTTCGCCCCGCTCGCCGCGCTCACCCGGTGGCCCTTGCTCGCCGCGCTCGCCCTGCAGGCCTTGCGGGCCTTGCTCGCCTTGCTCACCGCGCTCGCCAGC
>NZ_JBVVPQ010000009.1:114965-165789 GCF_055811695.1 Bradyrhizobium sp. MI1.3
GGGCCTTGCTCGCCTTGCTCACCGCGCTCGCCAGCCTCGCCACGATCCCCGCGCCCGCCAGTTTCGCCGCGCTCGCCGCGCTCGCCAGCGGGCCCCACAGCGCCATCCTTGCCATCCCGCAGATCAGCCAGCCGATCGGTGACCTGCCGCTGCAGCGCCTGATATTGATCGCTTGCGAAGGTGAGGATCGCTGACCGCAGCTCGACCACTTCGGCCTGCAGCTTGAGGATCGCAGTCTGCGCCTGCGCCTCGATCAGCTCGCGCTGCCGCTGCCATTGCTTGCGCTCGGTCGCGAGCGTCTCGGCGAGCGCCTCACGCCAGGCGTCAAGCAGTAATTCTTCGGCGACCGATCCGGTCGGCGCTGGCAATGAGGTTTCGGACTTCGCGTTTGATTGCATCGCGGTCGCCCTTTTGCGGTGGCGGTGGCTTCTCGTCGTCGGCTGCTTCATCGGCAGGGCCTGCAGCTGGCGGCGCGGCGGGCGCTGCTGGCGCTGACGGGATTCCTTCGGCGGCGCTCAAAGGCACCACCTGCTGCTGGACGCGCGGCTCATCGCCGAACTTGACGCTATCGAGGCCTTCGCGGCGGCGGGCTTCGTTGGGCGCGAAGATGCCGCCCTGAACGCCGCGCGCCAGCGCTTCGATGCGATCCTTCAGAGCCGAGCGCAGCAGCGCCTCGGTATCGAACTCGACATATTCGTCAGGCTGCCCCTTCAGGCCGAACAGCAGGCCGATGGCTTCCTCGATATGATTCAGCGCGAAGCCGAGGCCGGTCGAATACCAGCTCGACATCAGAAGCTCGGTCGAGGAGAGATTGTTGCCGCCGAGACCGAGGACCTGCAGCGGGATGCGAAAGGCCAGCGCGATATGCTCATTCGAGAGCTTCAGTATCTCGGCGGTCGCTGCATCCTTGCCGCCGACCGACCATGGCTGCACCTTCAGGCCTGCGGTGAGAATCGGCGTGCCGCCCTGGTGCAGGCCCTTGGCCTGTTCGTTCCAGCGATCCCGCAGCGCCTGGACCTGATCCTTGTCGAGCTGCAGATCGGTCGAGAGCACTGCCGAGGGCCGCGCCTCATTGAGATAAAATTTCAGCTGCTGCGTGCGGATGGCGCTGGTGACGCCGATATCGCCATAGACCGAGGCAATGGGCGATTCGCCGACCAGCGGAACGGGGAAGCGATGCCGCACCGAGTGCAGCCGGATATGCAGCACATCGCGCTGCGGCACGATCAGCTGCTCGCCGCCGAGCCGCTTCTCCATCACGTCATTGCCGCCGAGTTGATAGAAGATGTCTCCAGTGACCGCGAGCCTCGGATAGCTCAGCCTCGGGTCCATGAGATGCAGCTCATCGATCTCATAGCGATCATTGCGCAGCGCCAGCGCATAGCAATTGCCGTCCATGTACAGCGAGCGCGTGCCGTTCAGCAGAAAGTCGCTGATCGACTGGTAGTCGTTGGGATGGCGCAGGATGCGGGAGAGCGCGGAGTTGGTGACCCGATCTCTCCCGCCTTTTTGGTTCAGCCGCCAGTGGTCGCCGGGGCACATCGCGACCGTCTGCGAATAGGCCGAGACGCAAGCCTCGACCATCGCCGACTGCGATCCTGCTCCGAAGACGCTATAGCCGTTCTGCCACCAGTTGATGCTGTCGCCGACATCGGCAGGCAAATAGCCGCCGCTGATCGGCAGCAGCCACGGCCCCGGATGCGGCTCGCCTTCAGCTTTCGCGACAAGCGGAAAACTGCGGCCAGCCTTGATCCGATAGCGCGGCTTGGGCCCAGCCTCGGCCATGCTTCAGGTCTTGGCGTCAGCTGATCGCGTCGAATAGCCCGCGCGATTCCGATCCGCCTCGGCCTGTTTGGTCTTGTCGGCATCGGTCGCTTTGCGCGCACCGCCCTCTGGCGGCGGCTCGGGCGGCGGCGGTGCGGGCGGCTGCTCCGGTGATCCATCCGGCTCCAGCGTGATCTGCGCGCCAGTGGCGGCGAGATCATTTTCCTCCTGCGTCGGCGTCGGCTTGACACCTTCCATCGCCTGCAGCTGCGAGGCCTGCAGCTTCTCGCGGGCCTTGTCATCGGCAAGCCGCTTGCGCGCGTCATCGTCCCGTCGCGATGTTTGCTCAGCGGCGCGGCGGTCGGCTTCGTTCTGTTCTGCCATTTGCTTTTCTCCTCTGGGGTTTGCCCGCCCGACTACCAAGTGACGCCGTTGATGACCTGCACCATGCCGAGGCGGCGGATGGTCCAGTTGATCGGGAGGATCAGCCGCAGCGCGATGCTGTCGGTCTGCCACATGCTCTTCACCGGAGCCGCGACCACGGGAGGCGTACCCGCTGAGCCGATGTCAGCGGGCGCAGTGTCTTCCATGTGCAGCGTGGCTTGATCGCTCAGCTCGAAGCGCGGCGCGTCGCCTCCGACCGAAACGAAGTCGGCTGCATCGAGCGCGATTACGGTGCCGAGCGGGACGGTGCCCGAGTCGATGATCTGCCAACCGCCGAGATTGCCGCGAGAGACTTCATCGCGGAACGGGAAGGTGCCAGCACCGGGAGCTGCGACCAGCCCGATGCTGTTCATCTGCTGCGGGTTCATCAGGTAGACCGGCGTGCGGACGTTGCCCTTGGTCGAGGTGAGCAGCGCGCCGCTGATCTGCTTGATGTCGCCGACGAGGGCGTTGAAGCCGCCGCCAGCGGTAGGCGTCAGCGGGGTGACCCCGTTGAGGATGCCAGCCGGACGAACCAACGTGGCCGCGCCGCTATCGAGCAGCACGGTATCGAGCGAAATCGCGGTGTCCTCCTGGATCGCGTTGCGCAGCAGGCCCTCGATGGCAGGCACCGAATGCTCGCTGATCTCGCGGGTCCAAGTGGTGATCACCGCCATCTTCTTCGGAGTGAGCGCCTGCGAGGTGAACGCACCCTGCCGAACCGGGATCGGCATGCCTTCACCGACGAACGAGCCCGCGATGGTCGGCGTCAGCGCGCGGGTCGGGATAACGATCTTGCCGTTCACGCCGAACGACAGGCCGAGGCCTGCCGCCGCCAAGCGCGGATAGACCGACTTCGGCATCAGGGTTTCCATGAAGCCGACGTTCATCTGCTGCACCAGTTCGGCGGCCCAGCCCACCAGTGTGGTGGTTGCCGGTGTGGTCGCAGCCTTCTGGGCCCATTCGAACACCGCCTTGAGCGCTTCGTCGTCGCCGTAGACTTCGCGCATGACGATATCGACGGGCTTGCGCTGCTGATGCGCGAGCAGCTGGACGACGCCGAGGCGGACCAGCAGCTCCTGCGGCTCGATCTTCTTCTTCGGCACGATGAACGGGCGAACCGGCTCGGGCCGCAGCACTTGGGCGCTGGTGCGCTGCACGATGACGGCGCGCGAGCCGCTATCGTCAGAGGTCGCGCCGAGATTTTTCTCGGTGTCGCGCAGCGCCGCGAGCGTGCGCTCCTCCCGCGCGATGTTGTCGTTCAGGCCAGCGGCGACCTCGAGCGCTTCGTCGCTGACATTGCTTTCGTCTGTCTTTTCCCAATGAGCGGACAGCTGGTCGCGGAATGCGACGAGCCGCTGCTCGGCAGCGGTGATCCTCTGAGCGAACGACATAGTCGTGCCCTTCCTGATAAGCGATGATTTGTTGGCTTGCCCGCCAGCGATCCCGCGCCGCTCGATCCCGTCGCGAGTGCCTTTCCCGGCAAAGACGAGATCGATTGTGTCGCGCGAAATATTCAGAGACTTGGCGACCGCGAGCGCATTTGGATTCGCGGGCACCGATACCAGGCTGACCTCGAACAGCTCGGCCTTGGTGTAGAAAAGTCCGTAGTCGGTTTCCGGTCGCGGCTTCGATTCCTTCGGCCTGAAGCCGACGCTGACCGCGCGCAGAATCCCGGCATCGACCAGCCGCCTGATCTCATCGATGCGATCCGATGTGCCTTCCGGGGCCAGCTCCAGCTTGCCGAGCAGGCGCGTGTCCTCGACGCGGATATTTTTCCATGTGCCGACCGGAAAGCTCGACTGATGCCCGAACAGCGCGATCGGATTTTTCTTGAAGTTGGCGAGGTCCCAGCCTTCAGCGATGATGATGTCGTCCATGCGATCCGGCGTCTCATCGGAAAGCACGAACTCCTGACCGCTCTTCTCGGCATGGGTCTTGAAGCGAAGGCCTTTCGCGCTGCGATCCTCCCACGCGATCTGGCACTCCTCGGCGTCATAGCCTTCGTCCTGACAGCGATCCATGAAATCCGAATGCGACTCGCCATCATCGGGCTCGATCTTCTGCTGCACGGACTGTCTGGTGCGCATGGCGATTCCTCCCGCAAGCTGCAGGTTGATCGGGCGTTGATCGGTTGGGACTTCAGGGCTCCAGGCGGCGCTCGATCTCTTCGAGCCGCTCCAGAATCATGTCGATGCGGCGCGACAGCTCGCGCACGCCGGTCTCGGTGAAATGCACTTCGTTCCAGTGGCCGAAGCCGTCGCAGGCATAGAGGCCGATGGCAGGCGTGCGGATGTTGCGGTCCCTGCAGCAGAGCAGCTGCAGCTCGGGCGAATGCTCCAGCGTTATTCCCGGCTCGAAGAGGACGCGCTTGATGACTGGCGGGCCTTCACCGAAAGAGCGGATGCTGCCCGTGCCGCTGATATGGACGAGGTTCGAGTCCACGCTTTCATCGATGGGCGCAAGCTCGACGGTCGGCGCGCACGCCAGCTTGACAGCTGGTGCTTCACCATGCGCGCAACGCCATTGCAGAATCGGCAACTCACTTCTCGCGCTGCCTCGATGCGGATGCTGCCACGCCGCCGCCATCGGGCACTTCGACGGCAATTGCAAATTTGCATTCGACCTTCTGCGCGACCGGATAGCCGCGCGTGCCTGATCTGAATTTGATGAAGTTGATCGATTTGGTCCAGGCCTCGGGGACCACGATGCCGGTGCTCGGCTTCGCGACTACGGTGATCTCTTCGCCGTTGGACGAAAACAGATCGTTGTAAAAATTGCCGTCGCTGGAGACCTGAAAGGTCAGATTTGCAGGCGTGAACTCCTGCGGGACGGTGATGCGCATGATCTCGCCCGCCGAGCAATCAGCGCCATCGGAAAGCGATTCGCCTGCGGCAATGGTAGGTCCGTCCACGATGTTCAGCGGCATGATGGTCTCCTGTGCCGGTTTGCTGGATGGTTCGGATCGGTCGGCCAGCCCTCATCATCGACCAGCGTGGTATAGCCGCGTGCTTCGTCGCTCTGCTTTTTCGAGTTATGGCAGCTTGCGCAAAGGCTCTGCAGCGGGCCGAGGCAGAACAAATTCCAGTCGCCGCAATGCGGCTCGATATGATCGACGTGCGTAGCGCGCGTCACCGCGCCGTCGCTCGCGCAGAATTTGCAGAGCGGATGCGCCAGCAGCTGCTGCTTCCTGCGCCGCTGCCAGAAGGCCGTACCGTAGAAATGCGCCCATACCTCACGCATGGTAGGCGACCACAATGAGGATGATCAGCATCACCGCCACTCCGATTGCCACCAGCCACGGGATGTCGCGGCGCTCGCGCGGCGTCATCGGATCAGCACGATGATCATGATCGCCAGCAGCAGCGACGCCAGCAGCAGCCCGATCACCCACGGCCAATCCTTGCCGCCGTTGAACAGGCTCATCCGATCAGCGCCTCGATATCGATCGCCTTCACCTTGCGATCCCGCGCCCGCAAGCCGAGCAGCATGGTCAGCGCCTGCGCGCCGTCGATGCGAAAGCGCGCCTTGTCCTTGTCCAGCTTGCGATTGCCTGCCGGGTCCATCGTCGCGATGGCGTTCGCCATGTTCCAGTTCATGCAAGGATTGCCGGGATGGATCAGCTTGCGATCAATCACCGCCAGCTCCAGCGCGTCGATCGCAGGCCCCATATCCTTGAAGCCTTGGCCCCATGGCACCAGCCGAAGGCCATCGCCGCCTTTCTCGCTGTCCTCATGCGCCTGCAGGCCGACGCGATCGAACTCGCGCAGCAGATCGTTGATGCGCCAGCGGTCATAGGCCAGCCCCTTGATTTTGTAGCGCTGCGTCATCTCGGCGATGAAGAGCGCGATGGTCTCGGGGTTGATGGTCTTGCCGGGGCTCAGCTTCAGGAAGCCGGCCTCGGCCCACTCGCGGTAGCGATGTGACCCTGACCCGAAGTCGCGGCTGGAATGCTCGGTCAGCGTATCGCGCGGCTTCCAGAAATGTGGCTCGATGCGGCAGGGATCGCTGACGGAGCCGATGATCAGCGCGGTCAGATCGACGGTCGATGAAAGATCGAGCGCCAGATAGACTTCTTCGCCCGGCTCCAGCCGCACTTCGCCTGCGCTGGCCATCCATTCGGCGCGGCTGATCAGCGAAGCGATCGGCGAGATGCGCTGATTCAGGAACAGATTGCGGACCTTCGGCTCCTCGGCTGGCATCCTGATCGCCTTGCGGATCGCAGTCGCGAGGTCCTCATAGTCGCGGAACTTGCCGAGCGCCGGATTGGCCTTGTGCCATTCGCTCTCGTCGGCCAGCTCGCAATCCTCCTTGGCGGCGTAGAGATGGCAGACAATCGCGGGATCGATCTCGCTCAAGCCATCGTCGATCAGCTTCGACATGATGTGCTCGGGATCATTGCTCTGCGTCGAAATCACGATGAATAGCGGCTCATCGCGTGCCCCGAACGAGGTATCGAGCACATCGTACAGATCGCGGTTCTTCGCCTGCGCCAGCTCGTCATAGATCACCACGCTGGGCAGGTAGCCGTGCTTGGTGCCAGCCTCGGCGCTGACCGCGCGGTAGACCGAGCCGGTGCGCCGCGCCACCATCGTCTTGGTCGATGGCACCAGCTCGATCATCTGCATCAGCTCATGATCCAGCTCGACCATCTGGCGCGCGAATTTGTAGACAATCGCCGCCTGGTCGCGATCATTGGCCGCCGAATAAATCTCGCCGTGGACGATCGCCTCGGGGCCGACCAGATGCGCCAGCACGATGGCGGCGATCAGCGCGGTCTTGCCGTTTTTGCGCGCCATCGAAAGGATCGCGCGGCGCACCGCCCGCCGCAGCCCCAGATGCGGCTCATAGATCGCGCGGATGAACAGCTTCTGAAACGGCTCCAGCTTGAACGGCTGGCCCATGCCATGGCCGCTGGGCACGGTAAGTTTCTCGATGAATTTTATAACCGCTGCGGCGCGGCGCTTGCCGTCAGGCGTCCGCTTAACCTGCGATGAGTCCGGCAAACTTGCTCTGCGAATCGTCGCCGTGGATGCCGGAAGTGATCCGGCTGCGCGCGGCAGGGGTCAGGCCGAACTCGGCGGCGTAGCGCACCACATCGCCTGCATGCTTCCGCACAATCGAGACCAGCGGGTTGGCAGCAGCGTCCCCGTATTTGGTCTTGATGATCTGGCCGTGCATGATCGGATCGTTCGCCGCCATCTTCGCCAGCGATTCCGCCGCCATCCGCCATTGGCCGAAGGCATGGCAATAGGCCGCCAACGCGGGCACATCTACCTTGGTCAGCAGACCCAGCCGATGCAGCTCGGTCGCGGTGATCCACCATTCATCGGCGGCATAGCCGGTGATGAAGCTGGGCGGCTCGGGCACGTCATCATGCTGCTGTGGCTGCGGCTCGTCGTTGATCCTGCGCTGACCTGGATTGCCTCTCAAAAGTTTCAAGTGCGTCGGCACAGGCTTCCTTCCGCTGGTCATGCTGTCCTCTTTTCCAATCGCTGGAGCGTGGGGATCGGTGCTGCTCCGTCGCTGTGCTGGTTGGTGCCAGCCATCGCCTGCTTCCCACGCACGCCGCGATACATGCTTGCGCCGCGCGCCTCGATCGCGCTGTAGGGCAGCTCCTCGGCATTCAGCCGGCCGCGCGCTGCCGGGTTCAGAAAATAGACGTAGCGCAGCGTGTGGCCTTCAAGCGGCGTGCCGATGCCGCTCCATTTGCCGCCGGTCGCCGCGAAATGCTGCAGCCGATTGCCGCCTGTTACTTGCGACATCTTGTGGCCGACGCTGCCATCGGCGAAGCGCATCACGTCCTTGTTGGTCTTGATCAGCGTCAGAATGAAGCCCGCCGCGCGATAGATCGTGCCGTCGCCGCATTGGCAGGCATCGGCGAAGCTGACGATCCATTCGATATGCGGGTAGTTCTTCCTGATCATCCGCATCGCGATGGCCAATGCGCGGCTTTCCGAATTGCGCGGCAGCACATCCGTGAAGGCCATCCGGTTCAATTCCAGAAAGCCGTTCCATTTGGTGTCGCGGACGAGGTTCAGCATGTGCGATTTGTCCAGCGACGGTCCGAATTGCATCGCGCCCTCGATCCTGCCGTGCAGGAAGACGCCGAGCGAAAGCTGCGAATTGCGCACCACCTTGCCGCTGTAATGCACGGCCCTGATCAGCGCATCGGCATCGCGCTTCGCTACGGGCCGCACCTCGATCTCTTTGGCGCTGGTCATCGGGCCTACAGCACGGCAAGCGACATGCCAGCGCCGAGCACGATGATCCCGACGCCTGCGGGGATCAGCTTTCGGGAGCGATCCTCGATCCATTGCGTCTGCTCGCTGCTGAGTACCTGATCGCATTTGACGACCAGCCTGTCGCCTTCGCGCAGCTCCAGCTTCGCGATCTCAAATCGGGTGCTGTCGGTCATCGCGTGTCCAGGTAGGCGCGGCAGATTTCCGCCAGCGCGTTGCCGTTCTGGTTTTTGTTTTCGTCCGCTTCTGTCGCGGGCCGCGCGGCGGCCTCGAGCGCAGCGGTTACGGTCGCGCCCTGCGATTCCAGCAGGATGAAGGTCATCTGCTGAAAGGGCGAATGATCGCCATCGGAAAGCACGGGCATGCCGCCGAGGCCCTGTACGCCGACGCCCATGTCGCGCAGCTCGTCCTCGGAAAAGCCGGTCAGGCCTTCGATCCCCAGCGCCGCAAGGTCGTTTAATTCGATCCGCAGCAGCGCATCATCCCATGTGCCGTTCAAGGTCAGCTTGTTGTCGGCGATCCGGTAGGCGCGCTTCATCGCGTCTGTCCAGCCGCGAGCCTCCATCGTCGGCAAATCTCCGATGCCCAACAGCTCGGCAGCCAGCACTCTCCCGTGGCCAGCGATGATCTCCCCGGCTTCATCGATCAGCACGGGCGCGGTCCATCCGAACTCGGTGATCGAGGCCGCGATCTGCTCGACCTGATCGTCGGAATGCAGGCGGGCGTTGCGGGCGCTGGGGATCAGCTCGGCGATCGGGCGGCGCTCGACGCGATCCGCAGGCCAGTTCCTGGGCGTTTCGGATAGTCCGAATTGCCCGTTTTTGCCGGGAACAGCCTTTTCGGTCGCCTGCTGCATTCCGGCTGCTCCGGTTAAGTCCATGAATTTGCTGCTCTTTTGGCGTTTGGAAGGATCTTCCATGCCCCATCCAGTTACCATCGGAAAAGGCCGTTTCGGCCGGATAGTTAGCCGGGATACCCCTCCGCTAACTGTTTGGGCCGGAACGGGCTTGTCGAGCACAACTTATTGTAATTGCTGGTTTTTCAGCCGTTTAGAACTTTTCTCTTTGAGCATTTTCTGGAAACGCAGCCGCTAAAATTGAAGCGCCGCCAGCGCTGCGAGATGGTCCGCGAGACGTTCGCAAGTAGCCCCCCAGCCCCTTAGAAGTTTATTCCCCCATGAGATCAATGAGTTAGTGGCCATTCGAGGCGCGAACCATGCGTCTGCTTGGTCAATTTCGGATTATCCGAAGCCGGTTCCGTTCCTCATCCGTACCAGATCGGCCCCGTTTCCAGCCCTGTTCAGGCCGTGAGGACCATGGTTCTGCACGCAGATAGTGTCGCATTATCAACGGGTTGCGGCCTAGTACCCTTTGCAGATCGAGGGCGGCGGCGGCGGGAAAGGCGGCAGCGGATCGACTAGGGATCGCGCGGGAGCGTCCGGTCCCGCGCCCGCGTCAACGAATGGGGCTCCCGAAGGCGTGCAGCCCGAGGATGCCGATCAGGATGAACAGGATCAGCCAGCCGCCGAAGCCCACGGCTGGTTGGCGGGCCGCCATGGGTTCATGCCCCAGACGCCGAAGATCAGCGTGATGAACTAGATCAACCAGAACCAGATGTTTGCGCCCATGGCGTCCTCCTTACTTCGCTTCCTCCAGCCTTCGCCTCACCACATCGCAGCTCTCGGCCACGGTGATGAACTTGCCATCGGTCAGGTTGATCACGCAGCGCACGCTGTCGGCGAATAGCTTGTTTTCCTGATCATCCTTGGCGGCGATCATGTTGGTGATGTGCGCCGGATTGATCGCGACCTCGTGCCCATCGACGGTGTGAAAGATCACCAGCTGCAGCGTGACCAGCAGCAGCGCGATCATCTCAGCGCTCGATGTCGGGGCCGCGCTTGACCTTGCGCAGATGCTGCAGGATGCGCGCCTTGCGCTTGGTCGATACCTTGCTGCCGTTGACCGAGACATCGATCTCGACGCCTTCAGGGGCAGTGATCGCAACATCGACCACGGCGCTCGGCTCAGGCTCTGGTCCAGGCGCAGGCGGGACGGTGCCCGCAGGCCTGATCCACTTCAGGAAGTTTTCGTCGTCGCCGTTGAAATTATCGAGATCGACATAGCTGTCATCGATGCCGGGCACTCTGCCGCTCTCGCTGTATTGCCACAGCGTCCAGACCGAATAGGTGCCATCGGACCAGCTGATGCTGCTTTTGTCGCTGGTGTACTGCGCGAGCCAGAGATCGGTGTTGTCGCGCAGAAATTCATCGCAGGAATCGCCGAGCTGCTCCTTCAGCAGATGACCCGAATAGACGGTGATCTGCAGGTTCTTGCCGTAGTCGAGCAGCGCCTGCACCGCATCCTTTAGCGTGGTCAGGCTGCAGCCGTCTTCCTCGTAGTCGATCACCACGCGCTCGCCATCGACCGGATCGACCACGCTCAAATAGAACTCGGCCTGCGCTGCGCCGTCGCCTGGCTTGAGCCAGAAGTAGGTCGAGACCGCGATCCCTGCGGCGATGGCGTTGCTGCAGTTCTTGGCGCGGGCATTGTCGATGAAGCTGGTGCCCTCGGTTGCCTTGTGGATCAGCCCGAGCACGCCGCTGGCCGCGACTTCGCGCATGTCGGGCGTGCCCTGATGGTGCGAGATATCGATACAGACGGGGATGTTGCTCATGGCGTGCGCCCATAAAAAAACCGGCCTCGTTCACTGAAGCCGGTTAACCGTTGCGTTTAGGGGTTGCGCGGGCTCGGTCACACTTCTGGCCGCACCTGCGCGCGTGAAGAGATCATCCCGAAACCAGAAAATCAATTCCCGGCAAGGGCGGGAATAGCTGACTTGGGTCATTCTGGATTTCGTTGGACAACAACTGCCGAAATAATTTTTGCCGCAGCCGGGCGCGGGCCTCGGCATAGCTCATCGAGCGCCCGAATTGCTTGGCCTGCAGCCGCCACGATCGATAGGCCCGATTGAACTCGTGCAGCTCGCCTGTCGCCTGCGCCTGCGCGATCTGCTGCTCGATGTACGCCACCGCTGATCGGGCGCGCATCAGCACGGTGTCATGATCGGTCAGGGCGATGCTCATGTGCGCGGCGACGTTCTCGACCTTGCGCTGGGTGGTCTTCGCATTGGCTACCAGGAGGCCGTGCTGACCTTGCCCAAGGCGCGCATTGACCTCGCGGCAGATCAGCCGCGCATCGGATTTAGCCTGCACCCAGCCAGCTGCGGTGATCTGCAATGCGGGCCATCTGTGGCGCAATGCGCGCAAGGTATGCAGCAGATCGCGCGAGATGCCGACATAGGCGGGGCCTGCAGCCAGCGCGGCGACATAGACCGCGACGATGCCGCTGGTGGCGATGTATTCACGCTCTGCGCCTCGTGGCAGCTGCAGCGCCATCATTGCCTCCGACAGAGTCCGCTTTCGGAAGCATAGCGGAAATGGCCGGTATTACTATTCGCTCCGAACCGGTCGCGAATGACCCGGAAGGACATCCATTGATCTAAGTCAAAGAGAGCTGTGCAGTCCACCGTAGAAGCTGGGGGTCGTAGCTTGCGGCTGTGGTCGAAGTGCCCGGCAATTACAGGCTGGCTACCACGCGCTTTCCCGAGCGGAGCGGCGTCGGTTGGCATGTTGCACGTCGAAGGGCCAATCCGGAAATCTTCGATGGCAAAATAGAACCTGGCAGCACCCATTGGGCTTGTGACAGCGCGGTTCCAATCCAGGGGGAGCGGTATCCATGGAAGAGCAGTCCAAATTGGCCGAGCTGATTCTCGATCAGGTTGCTGACGCTGTCATCTGTATCAACCACTCTGGGGCGATCACTCGCTGGAACCCCGCCTGCACGGTGTTGTTTGGCTTTTCTGCCGAGGAGGCGCTCGGCCAAAGTGTCGATCTGATCATACCTGAGCATCTTCGAGCTGCACATTGGAGCGGCTTCGACGCTGCGATGGCAAAAGGCGTTACGAAGCTTCACGGCCGCCCGACCCTCACCCGTGCCTTACACAAAAGCGGACGCAGGCTGTATGTCGAGATGACATTTGCGATTGTCAAAGGCGACGCAGGACGCGAGGTATTTGGCTCGGTCGCGATGGCGCGCGACGTAACCGAGCGCGTTGAACGAGAGCGCGCTGCTAGGCGGTCATCCTAAACATTGGGCGAGTCGAGCGTGGCCGCAAAATCGCAGATGCCGTTGCACGCGTAGGTACGCCGAATGTCGGCTTCCGGGCATGTGCTTGGGGACACTATCACGAGTGGCAATAGTGCGGAGGAGGGCCGGAATGTTGATGTGGATCAAGGCAGCACGCATTATCCGGAACAAAGAGGTCGAAAGAGTTCGATCACTTCGGAATTGGCACAAACTGGCGATGGAGACTGGGGAGAGCATGTTACCTCATCCCGGTATTTCAGACATCCACTTGCCATTGTACCAGATGGTGTTCGAGCGTCATAATTGGCTATACTTCGGCATCGACTCGCTTGGGAGAATCTAATGATCGCCCAATTGACGAGAAGCGAACGGCAGTCGGCCCTCATTATCCTGCTTGTGTTGTCGGTGGGCGGATTGGCGATGGGGGTCGCTGGGAATGGCGATCCGCTAGGCATTCATGGCGCCATCGTGATGCTTGCCGGCATTGGCGGAGCGTTCGGCGTCATTTCCGGCTACTACGAGCCTGAGCCCGGGGACGATCGTCTTGACCGTTACTTCGACGATCCCAGCCGGATGGGCATTATCCTTGCGATGGCCTGGCTCGTGCCCGCCCTTTTCGTCGGGGACTGGATCGCCTGGCAGCTCGCCTATCCGGACCTGACCTTTGACGCCGCATGGTCGAGCTTCGGGCGCCTCCGTCCGGTGCACACCTCCGGCGTGATCTTCGGCTTCGGCGGCAACGCGCTTATCGCAACGTCGTTTTATGTCCTGCAGCGAACCTCGCGCGCGCGGCTGCCCGACCAATTGAGTCCGTGGTTCGTGCTGCTGGGTTACAATCTGTTCTGCGTCATTGCCGCGACCGGCTATCTGATGGGCGTCACGCAGTCGAAGGAATATGCCGAGCCGGAATGGTACGCGGATATCTGGCTGGTGATCGTGTGGGTCACCTATTTCATCATTTACCTTCGCACGCTGGTTCGTCGCAAGGAGCCGCATATCTATGTGTCGAACTGGTACTACATGGCCTTCATCCTGGTCGTGGCGATCCTCCACATCGTAAACAATCTGGCGATTCCGGTGTCGCTCGGCCAGGCCAAGAGCTACTCGGCTTTCTCCGGCGTGCAGGATGCGATGACGCAGTGGTGGTACGGGCACAACGCCGTCGCGTTCTTCCTGACCGCCGGCTTCCTCGGCATGATGTATTACTACTTACCCGTTCGCGCCGGCCGCCCGATCTTTTCCTATCGGCTATCGATCATCAGCTTCTGGGGCATCACCTTCATGTACATGTGGGCAGGCTCGCACCACCTGCACTACACGGCGTTGCCGCAATGGGTGCAGACGCTCGGCATGACTTTCTCGGTGATGTTGCTGGTGCCGTCGTGGGCGTCCGCTGGCAACGCCCTGCTCACATTGAACGGCGCCTGGCACAAGGTTCGCGACGACGCGACCCTGCGCTTCATGATGGTCGCGGCGGTATTTTACGGCATCGTGACGTTTGAGGGTTCATTCATGGCGATACGCTCCGTGAATTCCCTGTCGCATTATACCGACTGGACAGTGGGTCACGTGCATGTCGGCGCGCTCGGGTGGGTTGCAATGATCACGTTCGGCGCAATCTATGCATCCGTGCCGTGGCTCTGGAAACGCGAGCGGATGTATTCCGGCAGGCTGGTGGAAGTGCACTTCTGGCTCGCACTTGCCGGAACAGTCATCTACGTTTTTGCGATGTGGAATTCCGGCATTATCCAGGGGCTGATGTGGCGGACATACAATGAAAGCGGAACGCTCGCCTACTCCTTCGTCGAAACTGTAGTTGCGATGCATCCCTATTATATTGCGCGCGCTGTCGGCGGCCTGTTGTTCCTGATCGGCGCACTGGTCGCCTGCTACAATATCTGGATGACGATACGAACGGCCGATCAGCCGGCCGACCAACGTCTTGCCGATCGTCCCGTCCCCGCGCTTGCAGGCGTTACCGCACCTCAACCGGCGGAGTGAGCGCGCATGTTCAACCTGCATTACCAGATCGAGCGCAAGACCATCGGTTTGCTGCTTGCCATCATCGGCGTCGCCAGCATCGGCGGCGCGGTCGAGATCATACCGCTGTTCACAATCCACCAGACCGTCGAGGACGCGCCGAATATGCGGGTTTACACCCCGCTCGAGATCGCGGGCCGCAATATCTACATCCGCGAAGGCTGCTACGCCTGCCATTCGCAGATGATCCGGACGTTGCGTGACGAGGTCGAGCGATACGGACCCTACTCGCTCGCCGTCGAATCCAAATACGATCATCCGATGCTCTGGGGATCGAAGCGGACCGGTCCGGACCTCGCGCGCATGGGCAACAAATATTCGGACGAGTGGCACGTGCGGCATCTCAACAACCCCCGCGACGTGGTTCCTCAATCAGTAATGCCGCATTATTCATGGCTCGGACGCACCGAGTTGCGGAGCGACGACCTCGGCGCGCATCTCGCCGCGCTGCGCAAGGTCGGCGTGCCCTACACCGACGACATGATCGCTAATGCGAAGTGGGACGCCTACGGTCAGGCGGCGCCCGATACGCCCTACGCGGAAGGAGTCACCAAGCGATATGGCGCGGCGACGAATGTAAGGGCCTTCGACGGCAAACCGGGCAATCTTACCGAACTCGATGCCTTGGTCGCTTATCTGCAGATTCTCGGCAAGCTTACTGACGCTGCGCATAAGCCAGTCGCCGCGGCGGGAGGTTGAAGATGGACAACGACTTTACGGTCTGGTTTTCGAAGTCGTTCGGACTGTTTTACCTGATCGCGCTCTCGATCGGCGTACTGGTCTATGCTTTCTGGCCCTCCAACAAGAAGCGGTTCGACGACGCCGCGCAATCAATTCTCGACCATGAGGACAAGCCGCACAAGGATCAGCCATGGCGGTAGAAGAACGCGATCCATACACCGGCTACATGACGACCGGTCACGAGTGGAACGGCATCAAGGAATTGAACACGCCGGTGCCGCGGCCGGTCTATTTCTTTCTGATCGTGACCGCGTTGTTCGCCGTCGGCTACTGGGTGCTGATGCCGGCGTGGCCGCTCGGTGTAACCTACACCAAGGGCCTGCTCGGCATTGACCAGCGCAACATCGTCACCGAAAGCTTAAAGCAGGCTGCCCTCGAACGCGGCGTCTGGACCAAGCGCATCGAGGCCGAGAGCTTCAAGGAGATCCAGACCGATCCCCGGCTGATGGAACGGGTTCGGCAGACCGGCCGGACGCTGTTCGGCGACAATTGCGCACCGTGCCATGGATCGAATGCACGGGGCGGCCACGGATTTCCGAACCTGACGACGGCGTCATGGCTTTGGGGCGGCGATCCCGAAAGCATCGCGGAAACCATTCGGGTCGGCATCAATTCTACGCATCCGCAGACCAGGACGTCGCAGATGATGGCGTTCGGGCGCGATCAGCTGCTGAAGAAGGACGAACTTGACAATGTCGTGGCTTACGTACGCAGCCTTTCCGATCCCGCTGTCGCACAGGATGTGCCTGTCGCGAAAATCGACGCGGGCAAGGCTGTGTTCGCGGCCAATTGCGTCACCTGCCATGGTGATGACGCCAAGGGCAAAGCCGATCTCGGCGGCCCGGACCTGACCGATCGGATCTGGATCTATGGCGGCGATGCCGAGTCGATCGCCAACACGGTGTGGGGCGGCCGACAAGGCCAGATGCCAAGCTGGGAAGGGAGGCTTTCGCCGCTCGACCGCAAGATACTTGCGCTCTATCTGTTCGACCTCCGGCGGGGGGAACGATGAACGACACCGGCGCAGCGGTTGTGCAATTCAGGACAAAGGCCATTGTCTGGGCCGCGGTCTGTGCCGGCCTGTTGCTATTGCTGATTGCCAATGCGCATCTCGTCTATACGGCCGTGATGTCGCAACCGGATTGCGTCGCGCATATACGCCAGGGCGACGGGGTCTCGAAGGACGGAAAATTCAGCGCCGCGAGGTCGTCATGCACATGGCGATGAGATTGCAGGGAGACCGACAATGACGTCGATACCGGCTGTTGTTCCGCCCCTGCCGCGGGAGCATTCCTGGAAACGCAACGTTCCTCGCGCCGCCGCCTACGATTGGCTCTCCGCCGGCTGGCGCGACTTCACCATCCAGCCGGCGGCAAGCGTCAGTTACGGCGTGCTGGTATTTCTGGTGTCGGTCGTCACCGTCGTCGGCCTGTTTGCCCTGCACCTCGACTATATCCTGTTTCCCGCGTTTGCCGGCTTCATGGTGGCTGGGCCGATCATTGGCATCGGACTTTACGAAAAGAGCCGGCGCATCGAGCAAGGCAAACCGGTCAACCTGTGGAACATGATCTTCGTCAAACCTGAATCGGGCGGCCAGATTCTGTTCGCCGGCGTGCTCCTGCTTGGGCTGACGCTGCTGTGGATGCGCGCGGCGGTCATCCTGTATGCGCTGTTTTTCGGGCTGCAGCCGTTTCCCGGCCTCGACCGCATCGTGCAGACCCTGTTCACGACGCAGATCGGCTGGGCGATGCTGCTGGTCGGCGGCGCAGTCGGCGGCCTGTTTGCGGCCTTTGCGTTCGCCATTTCAGCCTTTTCCATCCCGATGATGCTGAGCGAGCGCACCGATGCACTGACCGCCATGGGCACCAGCATGGCGCTGGTGTGGAACAATCTTCCGGTCATGCTGACCTGGGCGGCGATCATGCTCCTGCTGATTTTTGCCGGCATAATCACAGGCCTTCTCGGAATGATCGTGGTTTTTCCGGTGCTGGGACACGGAAGCTGGCACGCATATCGGGCCATGCTGTCTTGAGCTTGAACACGCGGCGTTTGGAGTCTTTCCAGTGGGATGTTGCGGTTCGGGAGCTGAGCTGACGTCGCTGCTGCCGGATGCCCGTCCAGCCGGCGAGGAAGTTCTGCTGGCAAGCCGCATCGTAGCCGAGGGCGTGCGGCAGACCGATCTTTCGGTCCCCAGAGTACACTGTGGCGCGTGCATGCGAGCGGTCGAGGCGGCTCTCACAGAGCTTTCCGGCGTGCAGAGCGCGCGCGTCAATCTTTCGACCAAACGCGCAACCGTGCGCTGGCGTTCCGACAGCGTCCCGCCGCCCTTTATCGAAACGCTCAAGCGGGCCGGCTTCGAGGCCTATTTGTTCGACATCGAGTCGGAGACGAAGGACGGCGCGCTGTCGGAACTGATACGCGCCCTTGCCGTCGCGGGCTTCGCCGCGAGCAATATCATGCTGCTATCGGTGTCGATCTGGTCAGGCGCCGACGCAGGGACCCGCGACCTGTTTCACTGGCTGTCTGCGATCATCGCGCTACCTGCGCTAGCCTACTCCGGCCGGATATTCTTCCGTTCGGCATGGCACGCCCTGAAGCATGGGCGTACCAACATGGACGTGCCGATTTCGCTCGGCGTGCTGCTCGCCTTCGGTATGAGTCTCTATGAGACAGTACAACATGGCCCGCATGCCTATTTCGACGCGGCGATTTCCTTGCTGTTCTTTCTGTTGATCGGGCGAACGCTCGACCACATCATGCGCGAACGCGCCCGGCAGGCAGTCACAGGCCTGGCGCGGCTCGCCGCGCGTGGCGCGCTCCTGGTGCAGGCCGATGGCACTCGGGTCTACCTTCCGGTGAGCGATATCCGGATTGGGGCGACTCTCATGCTGGCGGCCGGTGAACGCGTGCCGGTAGATGCCACCGTGATCAAGGGAGTTTCGGAACTGGATGTCTCGCTGGTGTCCGGAGAGCACGCGCCGCTCCCGGCGACAATCGGCTCGGTCCTGCGGGCAGGTACGTTGAACCTGACCGGACCCCTGACCATCATCGCAACGGCCACGGCGGAGAATTCCTTCCTCGGCGAGATGCTGCGTATGATGGAAGCGGCTGAACATCGCTCGACCTACCGGCGTATCTCGGACCGCGCCGCCAGCCTTTACGGACCGGTGGTCCATCTAACGGCGCTTCTGACATTTGCCGGATGGCTCGCCGCCACTGGCGACATGCATCGGGCGGTGACCATCGCCATCGCGGTTCTCATCATCACCTGTCCTTGCGCGCTCGGCCTTGCTGTGCCGATGGTGCATGTGGTCGCCGCCCGGCGGCTGTTCGAGAGCGGCATCATGGTGAAGGACGGCGGCGCGCTCGAGCGTCTTGCGGAAATCGACACGATCGTGTTCGACAAGACGGGTACGCTGACATCGGGCGTTCCACGCCTGGTCGTATCCGGGGAAGTGGATAATGGGTTGATCGCTCTCGCCGCTGGCCTGTCTTGCCATTCCCGCCACCCTTATTCGCGGGCCTTGGTCGATGTCGCCGCCGGTCATCCCGCATCTAAAGTCGAGTTCGACGACATCTCCGAGCATCCGGGATGCGGACTTGAGGCGCACGCGGGAGCGGTTACCTATCGCCTCGGGCGGCCGGAATGGGTGCTTGCCAACGCAGCCCACGAGCGGATGTCGGGGGATGAATCGGTCGTGCTGGCACGGAATGGCAGCCGTCTGGCGGATTTTCGTTTTGAGGACCGATTGCGGGGGGACGCGGCCACAGCGGTCGCCGAATTGAAGGACATCGGCCTTCCGATCGAAATCGTTTCAGGTGATCGCGAGGCATCGGTCGGGTCGATCGCCGCCGAACTTGGCGTACCCCACTTGGCGGCTGTATTGCCCGGCGGAAAGGCCGCGCATATCGCCGCACTTGAGGCCTCCGGCCGAAAGGTCCTGATGATCGGTGACGGATTGAATGATGCACCGGCGCTGGCGGCGGCGCATGCATCGATGGCACCGGCTTCGGCGGCAGATGTCGGACGTAACGCCGCCGACCTGGTATTCCTGCGCGAAAGCCTGACAGCGGTGCCTCTGGCGATCTCGGTCGCGCGAAGCGCCGGCCGGTTAATCCGGCAGAACTTTGCCATGGCCGCCGCGTACAACCTTTTGGCGGTGCCGTTCGCCGTTTCGGGACATGTGACGCCCCTGGCGGCCGCCGTGGCGATGTCCGCTTCCTCCATTTTCGTCGTCGCCAACGCGCTTCGGCTGAAGGGCCGGCGAAGCTTGGCGCCGCGTCCCGCAGAGCCGCCTCCGGCCACCGCCGTTCTGGAGGCCGCCGAATGATCGACTACTTTTATCTGATACCAATCGCAATCGGGCTCGGCCTCACGGCGCTCGCGGCCTTCATGTGGTCGCTCCGGAGCGGCCAGTATGACGATCTTGACGGCGCCGCCGAGCGAATCCTGCATGAGGAGACCGATACTCCAATCCGAGGAATACCGCCTAAACTGTAGTCGGCCTACCGAAACGTACTAAGCGCAATTCTGGAACTTCCGTTTTTGGCACATCGCGTCATTTCGGTGTGATGCGGAAATTCGTCGCTATCGGGGGCATAGCGGACGTCGATCAATCTCGATCTACGTGTACGCGCCCTAGAACACCGGCGTCCGGCAAGCGCGCAGGCCTCGCGCGATGATGTCGCAACCGCGATCATGCCGCTCGCGCCATGTGTCGGCATAGCCGCCGCGCTTCGCTGCCACCCATTCGCTGTCGCGATCGAGCGAGTGCGCCCACGCGACGGCGTTGACGGCGCGCAGCAACTCGAACAGCCGGGCGAGGTATTCAGCCGGCCAGCAGATCGCGGCCTCCATGCGTTGCAGCTCCCGGCTTGATGGCAGCAGTCTGATCCGGTTCTGCAGCGCCTGGGTTCGTTCGAGCTCGCCCTGCGCCTGCTGCGCCAGCAGGTCGTCCCACTCGTAGCAGTAGGGCGGCCAGATCGCGGAGCCGGAACCGCTGCCCATCGGCAGCAGCGCCAAGGTCCGCATTGCTTCGCACAATCGCAGCCCGACATGCGCCCCGTTCCACGTCGATGGGACGCTGTCGAGCAGACCTTCGCTCCACTCCGCTCCAGTCGCCTCGCCAACGGTGGAACTTGCTCCACTCCAGTTCCTGTTCCTGTAAGGAACTGGAAGTGGAGCAAGACCTGTTGGCGCTCCAGATCGCTCCAGTCTGCTCCACTCATTATTATGGTCACTGGAGCAGGCTTCATTCCGCATCGCACACCTGCACAAATTCTCTCGGTCGGCGCTGCTCATCGTATCCCTCCACGACCATCAAACTGCCCGCTGCTAACCACGCCTTCACGAGGCCGACGATCTTCGCCTTGGCGGCCTTGTCCTCGACATCTAGGCCCAGCGCTTTCGCCACCGCCTTGCCGACCCAGAAGCTCGATCGCACGTCCTTGCGCCAGTCGCCGCTGCGGATCACGACAGCGACCTTGACGAAGTCAACCCCGGTGATGCCGGACAGCGGATCAGGCCAGTCCCAATGTGTGACCACGCCGACGCTGTCGCCGCCAGCCGGGCCATTGTCCAGAAAGACGCTGGCCAGCCGAAACCAATCCGAGACCGTGACAGGCGGCGCGAGGTTGGCCTTGTCGTTGAAGGCACGGAAGAACAGCCGGTGGTTCTCGACGCCCGCCTTGGTGCCTTCCTCTTCGGTCATCTGGTTCAGCGCACGCGCCACCCGCGCCGCATCGGTGAGCGCCTTCGCGCCCCGGCTGCTGTCGGTCGTCACCTCGGTGCCCGCTGGCGCTTTGCGGGTATGATGCACCAGATGAACCGCGCAGTTGCCCAGCTCGGCGACCCGGCTCCACTCTTTCGCGATGATGTCGATCGCGGAATTATCGTTCTCGAAGACCTCGTGGCAGCTGACGAAGGGATCGATGATCACCACGTCGATCGCGTGCTCCTTGATCTGCTGCACGAGGCTATCGATCACGGGCCGGAAGACGATGGTGCCGCCGCGATTCTCCTTGGCTATCACCAGCGCATGATCGCGCCCCGAATTGACGAACAGCCGCTCGACCACATCATCGGCGCTCAGATGAAAATGCTTCGCCGCTGCCTGCACCTTGCGCGTGGTTTCCTCCTGCGGGTCTTCGAGATTCCATAGCCAGACGCGCAAGCGGCGCATCGGCTGCACGCCGAGCAGATCGCGTCCAGCAGCCATCGCCAAGGCTTCACCAGCGATCAGGGATGACTTGCCGACGCCGCCTGGCGCAATCGTCACGGTCAGGAATCGACGCACCAGCAGCCTCCCGTACAGCCAGTCGCGCAGCGGAATGTTGGCGGGATCGGTCCAGATGTACGGCGTGGCGATGATGATCGGGCGCTGCTGCTGCTGCGCTTCGTCCTCGGCGCGGCTTCGCCGAAATGGTACGATGTCCGCAGGCGATAGCGTGCGGTGATCCTCGTCATCAAAGTCGGGCACAGCGGGCACTCCAGACATCGGCCTCGTCCCAGCCCTCGCGATCCGGTGTTTTCACAACGACCTGCTTGTCGGCCTGCAGCCATCGATGCATGCAAATGCCAGCGGCCTTGTGGCCGGGCCTGCACCAGACGCCGCCAATTTTCTGCAGCGGATCATGATCGGCCCAGATCACCAGCCGATCGACATCAGCGAGCACCACGAAGGTCTGGATCAGCGATGTCGATCCCAAGGCCCAGCATGGCGCGCGATCCATCGCGATGCAGGCCAGCGCCGTCTCCAGCCCTTCGGCGATATGCAGCGTGCGCCCGATCTTCGGCTGCAGCTTCATCGCTGCGCCCGAGCACGTGCCGAGCATCATGCCTTTGCCGAGCTTGCGGCCATGGTGATCGAGGAAGATGCGCTGAATGGCGGTGATCGCATGCGACGCGATCGAGCGCATCGCTACGACGACCGCCGGCTGTTCGCCTTTCTCGCGCGGGCAGCGCGGATGAAAGCGGATGTCGTCAATCTCCATCGCCACCGACCATAGATCGCGGCTGTCGAAATAGCGCTGCGCCAGCGTGCCCTTGATCGGCTGCGCATCATCGAAAATGCAGCGCGCCAGCATCCGCAGCTGATGCTCGCGCTTGTCGCTAAGGGTTTCACATGAAACGCTTTTCTGCTCCAAATCTGCCCGCTGATATCCAGCGCGGTCCAGTCCATCCCATATGCCGCGCGAGCGCAGCACCGCGATGATGTCCTCGGGCTCGCATCCGGCCATGCAGCGTACCTGCACGCTTTCGCGTCCATCGAAGATGATCATCGAGGGCGAGCGATCCTCGTGCGCCACGCAGCGGCACCTCCATTGCCTGCCTGATCGCGTTGCGCCGAGCGCCTGGGCGAGCTGATCCGCTGTCATCTGTTCTGCCAGTTTTTGAAAAAACGATATGCAGCAAGAGCGTTCGGGGCGGCGACAGCAAGCCGTTTGCTGATGAGGTTTTGCAACCATCCTGCGGCATAGGCATCGTTCTCGTCGTACGAGGCGGTCATCAGCCGCCATTTTTCAGCGTGCGTTTGGTTTCAAAGAACATTGCAGCGGGCTCCTCCATCGCCAGCGCGCGATAGTCCAGCGCAATGGCCTCCATCACCTCCAGCTCGCGATCGGCATATTCCTTCGTCATCTTGCCGCGATCGACCAGCCGCCCGTAGACGCGGCGGCGGTAGCGCAACTCGCGCTCGGCGCATTCCATCTTGTCGGCGGCGGTGATCATCACAGCCCCTCCAGATATCTGCGCCCGGCTGGCGTGATGCGGCAGAGATAGCCGGACCTTCCTGATGCGGTCCTGCCGCGCTCGCCCGTGCGCTCGATGTATCCGGCCTGCCGCAGATCGGAGCAGCGCTGCGACTTGGCGCGGGCATCGTCCATATCAGCTAGGTGATAGGCCTCTTGGTCCAGCAGCGGACGCTCGCAGGCATAGGCGCGCAGGATGCGCAGCGCCTGCGCGGTGATGTCGATCGATGCCGCCGCTTCGTGCGAGGTCGCCGGATCGCGCGCCCTGGCGTGGGTATGCGCATACGTGAATAGATCGGGTTCTTCCCACCACCAACTCATGATTGCACCTCGTCGCTCAGCTGATCGACAACCGCGCCGATGATCGAGGAAGGCGCACCCTGCGCATCGCGCGTGATCGCATGCTTGATGGTGTCGATCGGCACGCCGCATTGCAGCGCCATCGAAAGCGTCACAGCTGCATCGCGCGCCATCGCTTCGACCAGCTCGCCGCTCTTGCCACCATTGATGAAGATTTCGCCGAGCCGCCCGTCGTCGTAATAGCCCAGCGTGATGGTGTGGCTCTTCGCCAGCCCGCCGAAGGCAAGGTCGAAGGTCTCGGCGCGGCGGCGCATCGGCAATGCTTCGCGGCTCATCGGCGGCCCTCCCATGAGATGCGGTAAAGCAGCGTCGGTCCTTGATGCCGGCGATCCCAGACAATCCAGCAGAACGCCATGGCGCTCGGCGCGCGGCGGCCCTTCCAGCCATGGCGATGCATCATCGGCAGCCGCTGCCGGAAGACGTAGACGCGCGCTGGCGGCTGCTCATCGAGGCAGTAAAGCCGCGCCCGCCCGTTGGCGTGGCAAGGATGGCCAGCCTCCAGAAAGCCGAGCCGCATCAGCATCGCGACGTAGGGGCAAAGCTGGATCGCGTGCGCAGCGAAGCGCGCCGCATGCTTGAATGGCGGGTTGGTGACGATCGCCCTGGCGTGCCTCGGCACGCGCTCGCTGATCAGGAAGTCGCAGCCCCGCGCGATATCGCTGGTCGCTACGCGATGGCCTGCGCGGCGCAGCACGCGCGCCATGGCCCCGTTGCCGCTGGCGGGCTCCCAGATTCGGCGCGGCAATTTCTCCACCGCCAGCAAGGCGCGCACGGCTACAGCCGGCGTCTCGTAAAGATCGCGCCCGCGCGCTGAACGTGGGTGTGCTTTCGACTGTGTTGAGAGCGCCACCATTAGCGCAACTCACAGTTGACCGTGAGCCCAGCGTGAAACCGGAGCGTTCGCCGTTCGTTCATTACCCCTTCGGGCACTTGTGAAGAAAAGTGAGATGGGAAAAGGTGGCGGGCTGTTTTGCTGGATGGGGACACTCCATGCGAACGCCGGAACTGGAAGCGCGCCACCGCGCATCGGCGATCGTTGCCCGGATGTACCTGCGCACCCTGCAGGCGATGATGGGCGACTTCGCCCTCAACAACATCAGCGCAACGCTGCCCGAACTGCTGATCGCCATGGTGATCAGGCTGAACGATTATCAGCAAAAACCGCCTGTTTCGATCAGCGAGATAGCGCGGATCACCGGCATTTCGCGGCGGACGGTGCGGCGGCATGCCGAGCGGTTGCTGGGGCGCGGCGTGTTGATCCGCAAGGACGACGGCGTCCTCGGTAACGATGCCTACCTGGAGCAGAGGATCGATGCCGCCTACTTCAGGGAGATCGTTGCAGCGATCCGCGACGCCGCGAAAGAGCTTGAGGACTACTGAGTGGGCATTATGCCCATTGTGTAAAATTGTCGCAGCCATCACTGCAGCTCCACGGTTGAGCGCAGGATGCCCGCTTGCTTCAGGGTGGCGACGGCATCATCGAGCGAGGTGGTGACCAGCACCGCGAAGCCGCAGGCGACGAGATGCGCCAGCACTTCGCTCTGGTCTTCGGACAGCCGCCCGGTCTTGAAGCGCTTCAGCTCCAGCCAGAAGACCTGCTGCTCGGGCCCGCAAAAAATGAAATCCGGCCAACCCGGCATTACACCCATGCGTTGCAGGCGCTGACCACTCAACGAATAGCGTTTCCCGGTGCGTGGATTGATGCGGTGCTCGCGATGTTCGCCGAGCGGCAGGTGGGTAAATTTCCAATCAGGATTGAGCCAGCGTTTGCAGATGTCGGCGAGCGTTGCGTGGGTGGCGAACTCCAGCGGTGGCGGCGGCGCGATGCCCTTCTGCCTCTTGCCCTTGAACAGCGATAGCTGGCGCATTGCGGCTCCCTCCGCGCTTCATCATCAGGCGGCTTGCTCTTTGCTGGTTGTTTCGGATGTGCCGTAGAAGCCCCAGAGAGAGATCGGCGCGAAGTAGCCTTCGTCGGCCAACGCCTCGCGCATGCAGAAATAATATTTGCTCGGGAAGAGTCCGCGATGCCTGCGCCAATTGCAGACGGCAGCGCAGGTCTGGCCAGTCAGGCGACCGACAGCGACGGGGCCGCCGAGCACCTCGACTACTTCGTTGAATGTCCAGATTGGTTGCAGACGCCGCTTCATGGCGTCGATGCTGCGCTTCAAAATTTATTTCATCAAACCCTGCAAATGGCGAGGTTTGGTGAAGCGCGGTAAGAAATTTTCACCCACTCGCAACCATTACGACCCAGCGTCATCCAGATCGGTCCATTACGCCGAACATTAAATTTTTTGTGTGCTGGCTGCGGCGACTATTCCGCCGTTCATCAAAAAAAATATGCGCTGTTCCTTATTGACGAACTGAATTTAATTGATCGATAGTGCCGCGCTCGACTGCTACGCGGGACACGGACCAACAGCAGTAAGAGATGGGAAAGTTTCCAAAGCGAAGCCATGGGCGAAATGCCCACCCGTCTTTGTTGGCCTGCAGTCTTCCTGCGGGAGTGGTCCGCGATGTGCTCCGAGTTTGCCTACCAGATCGGTCGATTCACCGGCAGCAGCGCCAACATCGCGATGGTTGGCAGCGCCGATGAGCTGAACCAGCACTTCCTTGTCAGATCAGGCCAAGCCGAGCCCGAGCCGCCGTCCTGGGCGATGCGCGCGGGCTCGCATATGGAGCCGCTGATCCTCGACTGGTTCGAGGAACAAAGTGGCCATCCGATCATCCGGCGCGGGGAAGTTGAGTACCACCGCCAGTTGCCGGACGTTTGCTGTAAGCTGGATGGGTTTTGTGCTCCGCTCGACGCTGTGGTCGAAGTAAAATTTCTAGCGCCGCATCGCCGGAGAGAAGAATTTCTCCCTGCCTACTATGCGCAGACCATGCTGCAGCGGCTATGCACTGGAGCCAGCAAGGCCATCCTGCTGGTCGCGCAGGGCACTGCCGAGCCGATCGACTTTGAGCTGGAGTATGACGCGGAATACGCCGCCGAGCTGATGCGGCGCGCAGACATCTTCCTGCAATGCCTGCGCACGCTGACGCCGCCGTTCCCGATGCCGCCAGCGCCGCCGCCACGGGAGAAGTGGCGCACGCTCGATGTCGATGCCGAGCCCACCAATTGGTCAGGCGAACTGGCCATGTTCCTGCAGGCGTATGACGACACTGCGACCCCCGCCGCCTTGCATGACGAGATGGGCAAGGCCGCCCGCGACCTGATCCCCGATGATGTCGGCAAGGTTTTCGCTGGCGCGTTTCAGATCGCGCGAAATCGCAAGGGAACGCTTTCGATCACTCGGAGGGCCGCAACATGAACAATCTGGTCACGACCGACTATCGCAGCGTGATCGAGCGCGCCGCAACGGACCCGAGTTTCGACGTGGACAAGCTGGAGCGCCTGGTCGCGATGCAGGAAGCGAGCGAGCAGCGCCACGCCGATCATCAATTCAACGAGGCGCTATCGAAGGCCGAGGCCGAGATGAGCGTCATTTCGACCAATGCCAACAATCCGCAGACCAAGAGCCGATACGCGACCTTCGCGCGGCTCGATGGCGAGATTCGTCCGATCTATACCAGCCACGGTTTCGGCATCCAGTTCAACACCGAGCCGATGGGCGAGCCGAACATGATCCGCGTCGTCGGCATGCTGTCGAACGGGATGACCCAGCGCCGGTTTCAGGTCGATATGCCGATCGTCACGCAGGGTATTCGCGGGCAGGACATGATGACCCGCACGCACGCGACGATGTCGGCGATCTCCTACGGCAAGCGCGGCCTGCTGGTGATGATGTTCAATCTCGCGATCGGCGATGATGACGACGGCAACCGCGCGGGCGGCTCGTATCGGCCCGCGCCGGCCGCAGCGCCGCGCTCGATGGATGAGCTGCGCGATCCGCATTCGGGCGAGGTTGTCGATTTTGTCGAGCCGTTCGCGCTGGAGATGCATGAAGGCCAGACATGGGCCGAGTTCATCGAGCCGCTGCAGCGCTACGTGCTGCATTCCAGAACCATCACCGAATGGGACGAATGGATGAGCCTGAACGGCGCGCTGCTGGTCAAGCTGAAGGAAACCAAGCCGCAGCTGTTCCGGCTGTTCGAGAAGAACATCGAGGCCAAGCATGAGGAGTTGACGAAATGAAAGTGCTGATCACGCCGAAAGGTTGGGAGCCGTTCGACGCCGAGGCGCGCGAGGAGCATGCGAGCCAGACCACGGGCGAGCCGGTCGGCGCGCAGGTGATCGAGATCGAGCTGCTGTACGACCGCGATATGCATGAGCACCGCCGCATCATGGCGACGATCGGTGATCTGGCAAAGGCGCTGCACACCACGCCCGAGAAGGTCCGCGCTGAGCTGCTGGTCGCTACCGGCAATTTCGTCATGCTCGGCGATCTGCTCGGCACGCCGGTAGTCGCCGTCAATTCGATGTCGCGCCACAACATGAAGGATCACGAACTGCATGCGTTCTGGTCTGAAGCGCGCGAGATCGCGCAGACCAAACTGGTGCCAAAGATCAAGGATGCCGCCGAGCGCCAGCGCCTGGCGGATACGCTATCGCTGCAGCCAGCGTGACGCCCGTGTGCTGATCGCCGGTTGTTAGTGGTCCGAAGCCCAGACCGATTGCCGCCTAAAAACGGCGTCGGTCGGGGTGGAGGTGAGGAGGGAATCGGCGCAGCGGTCGGTGGCAAGCCGCTGTGGTGGTCCAGAGGCCCGTCGCTTCAATTGTCAACGTGCCCCAGCCTTGTCGGTTGGCGGCGGGCCGAAGGACCGGATGCAATGAAAGAAAAACGGAGACGCATCATGACCGAGAGCAATGGCTTTCAAGCCCCGCACGATATGGACGAAACAGTTCGCGACATCCAGCGCCTAGCCGCGCAGCAACAGGGCCACGAGCCGATGAAGGTGCACGAGCGACTGCCGCCTTCGGCGAAGCCTTTCGATCAGCAGGCGCATGATCTGATGATCAAGGGCGTCGATCAGGTCGCCACCGATTGGGTCGAAGAGCTGGCGCGCGTGCGCGAAAATTCCGAGAAGGTCGAACAGCTTGTGATGGAGCGCGCTGCCAAGGTCAAGAACGATATCACTGCGCTGTATCTGCTCGGCAGCGCGGTGCTCGCCGAAGCCAAGCGCGGCGATGATGTCAATGTGCGGCTGGTCTCTGAACTCGACAAGCTCGGCGAGGAGTACAGCGCGTGAGCAAGCCGCTTGGCGTCTGGCATTGCCTCGAAAGGGTGGCGCGCGAGAAGAATCCGCGCCTGGTCGCCATCATCGAGATCAAGGACGCCCGGCTTCTCTTGGAAACTCGCGCAGCGCTGCAGGCGATGGCGACCGGCAATGTCGGCAAGGCGAAGATCGCCGCCGCGAAGCGGTTGCTGGCAAAGCAATGAAGGAGGCACCGATGCGAACAGCCCACACGATCGAACTGGTGCCATGGCGCGGCACCAGCACCGGCGAGCGCATCGCGATGGAGATAACATCAATGGCGCTGTGGCCGCTGCAGGACGATGCCCGCATGACGGTGCTGATCAATCTGATGGCGGCGCAGGTCGATCGCATGTGCGACGACGAGGGCCAGATTGACGCGCTGATCGATCTGTTGCGAATGCAGCTGCGGATGATGCACGCGGCATGAGGATAAAGATCGTCGCCAGCTTCGACCCGCACGACTATCAGCAGCTTCAACTGCTGGCGAAACTGAACAAGGTAAAACTGTCGGAATTGGTGCGTCGCATCGTCACCGCGCACCTCGACAAGGGCAAGCCGAACCTCGCTAGGGAGCGAGTCGAATGACCGAAGTGTCGCGCAAGCTGAGCCGCAACGAGACCCACGATCTGTCGATGATCATCAAGGATCGCACCAAGGTGCTGCGTGCGCATGCCGAGGAACAGGCGGCGGCCTGCATGGCCGACTTCGAGCGGCAGATGGCGGCCAGCTATACCTTCGATCAGGAAGAGGTCTGGCAGAAGGCCACGCTGGAAGCGCAGCGCGTGGTGCAGGAAAGTCAGGCGACCATCGCCAAGCGCTGCAAAGAGCTGGGCATCCCGGCATCGTTCGCGCCATCGATCAGCTCCAGCTGGCAGGGGCGCGGCGAGAACATGCTGGCCAGCCGCCGCGCCGAGCTGCGGCGCGTGGCGCAGACCTCGATCGCGGCGATGTCCAAGGCGGCGATCACCAAGATTGAAAAGCAGGCGCTTGATCTGCGCACGCAGGTGGTCGGCATGGGTCTGCTGTCGGCGGATGCAAAGCTGTTTCTCGAAAGCCTCGCGCCGATCGAGGAGAACATGCGCGCACTCGACTTTGCCGAGATCGAGAAGCGGTTGGAAAAAGAACAGCAGCTGCGCCTGGAGGATCGGCGACAGCTGTATGGAGGCGGCGGATGACGTGGCGCGAGGGCGTCGATTATTGGCGCAGATGGGCTCGGCGAACAGACGGCGACATTGTGGTGGATGCGGCGCGCATCACCGCGTTCTACGAGGCGCTCGTGCGCCACGATCTGGACGACCAGATGCCCGCCGAACTGGTGAAAGAACTCGGGATGCATGGAGACGGCTGATGATCAACACCTCGGCCAGCCAACGGCGGCGGGGCGGTCGAGGGTTCATTCCAGCCGCCGACGGAGAAAGTCATGACAAGGCATGTGGAAATTGCCGAACTGCTTGATGCGGTGCCGGTATCTCCTGCGCCAATGACGCGGGCCGCGAAGCTGAAGCACTGGGCCTCGTTGGTGCGGCACAGCAAGTATGCGGTTTTCCTGCTGCACGGCGTTGAGTACATGCGGCCAACGGAGCTGGAGATCGCAACGGTGCCGGTGGTGCCAACCCATCCCACCGCGCTCGCGCTTGCCGCATCAGACCCCGTGTTTCGAGCACAGGGCCTGCGCGCGGCTCCGTCTATCGCCGATGCATTGCGCTTCTTTGGCCTGACACAGCAGGAAGCGCATGCATTCTCCTGTGATTGCCACGGCCCCATGTCCAACGAGGAACAGGCCCGTCGCATTGAGAGTCTCGCCTGATCGACGGTGATACAGGCTGGTGGCGGGCAACCCCGCCACTGGCCGCAAAATAACAACGAAACCGGATCACGACAATGTCCACGCCATATGCGCAGGCGACCAGCGGGGTTGCGGCGCGCGATGAGATCACCAAGCTGCTGCGCCGCTTCGGCTGTACGTCGATCGGCTTCCTCGACAATTACGAGGATCACGAAGTGCTGCTGGTGTTCAAGCACCGGGGCCGCCAGATGCAGCTGCGCGCATCGGCCAAGGGCTGGGCAGCGCTGCACCTAAAAGAAAACCCGCACAATTATCGCCATAAGCACGACGAGAAGCAGCACGCCGACAAGGCGCTGGCGCAGGGACAGATCGCGATAAATTCCATTCTCCGCGATTGGGTCAAGGGCCAAGTGATGGCGGTCGAGTGCGGCGTCCTCTCGTTCGACGCCATCTTCATGCCCTTCATGCTCACCCATGACGGTCGCACCATCTCCGAACGCGCCGATCAGCTCGGCCTGCTGCCGGCCAGCGAGGCAGCATCATGAGGCAAATGTGGATCACAGAAATGGAGGAGACCATGAGTGACCAGATCAGCAATAGCACCAACCTGACCAAATTGACGGAGATCGCCGAGCAGGCCAATGCCAGCGGCGCGTGGTGGAAAAGCGGCGCGCTCGATGAGCGCAGCGAGCTGGAGCTGCCGACGCGCGTTCTGAAGGTGCTGGAGAACGCGGGCATCATGACCGTCGAGCAGCTGAAGGCGGCGGGGCCTGCGCGGCTGCGCAAGCTGGAGGGCCTCGGCAAGCTCGGCTTCAACCAGATCATCGAACTGCTGCGTGCGCTCGATCGGCAGAATGGCGGTGAGCGATGAACGAGCTGAACCAGCGTATGCGGGTTCTGGAGCTGCCTTCGCGGATGAAGCGGCTGCCGATCGATGAGGCGGGCTTTCCGATCCCTTACTTCGTGCCTTACGTGAACCGCAAGCCCGAGTTTCGCGGCTTCGATGGCGAGAAGCTCGGCATCTGCGTCAGGCACAAGCGCTGCTGGCTGTGCGGCGAGCCGCTTGGCAAGTTCATGGTGTTCGTGATCGGGCCGATGTGCGCGGTTAATCGCACCAGCGCCGAACCGCCGAGCCATCGCGAGTGCTCGCAATTCGCGGTGCGCGCCTGTCCCTTCCTGACGCAGCCGAAGATGCGCCGCAACGAAAAGGACATGCCCGATCATCTGGGGCCGGCGGGCATCATGCTGAAGCGCAATCCTGGCGTGACGCTGTGCTGGACCACGCTGAGTTATAGGCCCTTCAGGGATCATCGCGGCGCTGGTGTGCTGTTCAGGATCGGCGATCCGGTCAGCGTCGAGTATTTCGCCGAAGGCCGCGCCGCCACCCGCGAGGAGATCATGGCGTCGATCGACAGCGGCATGCCAACGTTGCGCGGCATGGCCGAGCAGGATGGCCCTGAAGCGATGGTTGAGCTGCAGCAGATGTACGACAAGGCGCTGGAGTTGCTGCCATGCCCATAATCCGCGTCGATCGGCCTGACTGCGAGAAGGCGTATGCCTTCGACACCGCGACGTGCGGCGATCCCGAGTGCGGCCTGCACATCGTTCCGAAGCGGCGCAATGGGAAGCCAATCTGCGAAATTGTTATCGGGCGCGATCAGCTGCGCGAGATGCTGGTGATGATTCACGATCTGAGGCTGGACCTGCCATGACGACGGAAGGAGCCACGCGGATGAATACCAACGAAGCCAAGGTCATCAGCGAGCTGCACGAAGAGATCATGGACGAGCTGCATGGCGAGGCCGCTGCCGTGCAGATCAAGGTCGCCTTCGCTGTCCTGGCGACGGTGATCAGCAATGCCGCGCGGCAGGACCCCGCTGAACTGAAGCGTGCGGCGGTAGAGCTGCGCGATCTGATGAACATGGCGCAATGAGCGAGCGGCGCGGCCCTTTCATCATCGGCCCCTCGGTCAGGGTGCCGATGTCGGAATGCCTCGGCTGCGGCAAGCGGATGGATGGCGCTACAGGCGTTGATCATCGCAGCCAGCCGAAGCCGGGGCACATTACGGTCTGCATTGGTTGCGGGCATCTCATGGCCTTCGCCGAAGACATGCGCCTGCGCAATCTGACCGACGCGGAGATGTACGAGATCGCGGGCGATCCGCGCCTGATCGCGGTGCAGCGCGCTCGCAAGCTGGCGATGATGACGAAGCGATGAAGGTCACCCTGGGGCGATAGTTCGGAGGGAAAATGCAGTGGAGCACGACGACGAAAAAGCCGGGCCGCGTCCAATGCTCACGCTTGATCGCGTGCTGCAGTTGGTGCCAGTCGGAAGAAATACGTTGATGCGAATGATCGAGCGAAAAGAGTTTCCGCCCGGCCATTACATCAGCCCGAACAAGCGCGTCTGGTATGCCGATGAGATTGAAGCGTGGCAGCGCGCACTGCCCGCGCAAAGTGGGCGAAAGAAGCCCGAGCGGCGCAAGGCCCCGGCGCAGTAGGCTGCAGCCCAGCTGCGCCCATATCGCCCCATCCGCGTCCATACCAGTCCGCGAGGCGCGGCCCTTGGAATTGGGGCCTATTTTGGGGCCCCGGCCATAGCGCTAGGGCTTTCGCTTTTCTAAGCCCCTGAAAAGCCGACCGAAAATAAGTGAAAAAAGGCCTTGGCTACAGGCCCACACGATTTCGCCGTACGCCGATCACACCGGTCGTGTGCGCGGCGGCTTCGCTCACGGTTGCCCGCCCTGCGAAACCCTTCGCGCCGATGTGGCCCACGTCCACCGCCGTCCGGCCCGCGTTCGTGACGATCGCGATACGCCCCTCTTCCTTGGGCCGGAGTGAGGCGAAATATACGTAATTCCGAAATTCGGTAAAGTGGAATATTTTGAGCCACGCGGGTTGACCGGCAGCTTGGGTGTTTTGCCCGACGGGCAACGCGATATCTTGTAGCCCGGATGAGCGAAGCGACATCCGGGATTCCTACCACGAGCTGTCCCGGGTATCGCTTCGCTCACCCGGGCTACGAGACCTACCGGACTGCACGCGAGTCGCGACTAGTCCTCGCTGGACGTCGCCAAGCGATTGCGCAGATGGGCCTGCGACAACAGGAAGAACAATGCGCGCTCGCCATGATATTTGGCGGACGGCCGGGTGCGCTCGAAGCCATCGGCAAATTTCTTGCCGGATTGGTCGCACACCTGCCACCGCCAGCCGAACCGCTTACGCCTGGTGAGGATCACTTCGAACATGCCGACGAGCTTGGCCCCTGCTCCTTGCCGGTCTCGCAGACGCACGAGCCTGCTCCGGCCTCCCCCGTTGGAGTGATGTCCGACATATAACGCGGCAGGATGGAAAGCGAATAAAATTGATTATCGGAAATAGGTATCTTGCACCGGCTGTGAGCAAGTCGCGGCGACGCTGGAATAAGCCGGCGGTGCCGGTGTTGATCGGTCCTGCTTGGTAGCGCTGACAAAGCTACTCAAATCGCAACACCAAACGGAGCAGCGGAGAGCATCTGCTTTGCACACGGGACTGGCGGTAATGAGATATGGGGGATCCGTGCGCTGAATGAGAAGCGTTCACCAGACACGGAGATCAGCGTCAGGCCGCATGCGGTATCACCGCTCAAGCACTACCGCGCGACGACTTCCACCTCGCCGTCGACGCCGTTGACGACGTTGAAACCGCGCTCGTAGACCTTGCCCTCGTTCTTGGCGATGGCGCGGTATTCGCCTTCGGAGAGCACGACGCGCGGAAAGGCGCCGATCGATTCCTTGATGACGTCGCCGCCCGGGGTCAGCACCGACCAGGCAGTGTTGGCGAGCGCTTCGCCGCCCCTGTCGCTGACGAGCTTGAGCGTGATGACGGCGGCGCGGTGGGTGATGGTGACGTCGGTGAGCTTGCTGGCCTGGACGCGGATGTCCGAGCGCACCACCGAATTGGCGTCGCCGTAATTCGAGATGATGTAGTAGGTGCCCTCCGGCAGGAGCACGACGTCACCTGCGGCGACGTTCGGCACCAGGGAGGCGCGCTCGCCGGATTCGAACTGGCTGCCCTTGTAGATCGCGAACGAGATCTGGTTCTGCGGAATGCGGCTGGTGCCGACGCGGCCCTCGATGCGCAAGCCGCCGGCGGGCAGCACGAAGGATTCCCGGTCGGTTTCGGCCTTCAGGCTGACGGTGCGCACCGCGCTGACCAGGCCAAAGGCGACGTGCACGACGTAATTGCCGGGCGGCAGCACGATGTTCGGCGTGGCATTGCGGTCCTCGCGGATCAGCTTGAAGGTGCCGTTTTCGTCGGGACGATCGGCAAACACGCGCCAGACCAGGCCGCTGGTGATCGGCGGGGTGTCCTTGCCGTATTTGGCCGTCAGCGACAGCACGCCCTGTCCGGGCACGGCCGCGTTGAGCGGCGGGGCGGACGGCACGGTCGTGACCGCGGGCGGCGGCATGCTGGGCGTGGTCGGCTGCAACAGGGTCGGCGGCAGGCTCGGTGGTCCGGCACCCGGGCCGGAGGGCGGCGCCAGGCTGACGGCACCGCCGGGATCGGGCACTGAAGCCGGCGGTACCGGCGGCGGACGATCGGAGAAAAGCTGCGCCTGCGCAGCATTTTGGCCAAGGGTATAGAGGCAGGCAGCAAGGACCAAGGCCGGCAGCAGCGATGCGCTGCGCCGCCATCCGATGATGCCGTCACCCCCGAGAATCATGCCACCTGCTTTTCACCGAAAACGCGGCAAATTCAAGCCTCTGTCCCCCTGAGAAATACGGCCCGACAGGTTTTGGAACCCGGTTGACGCCTGCGTGATTACCCGAGAGGCAGCCGCGCCTCGCCATACTCCTGCCCCGCGCGCTTCCCAAACCGGCATAAACCATGCTTCGGCCCGGTTCTGGCGGAGCGCGAGTACGGTGCCTAGTCTGATGGCGGGTCCCGGCGTAGGAGAGTTTCGGTGCTGGACATATTGAAGGGTCGGGGTTCGAACAGCGATAAGGTCACCGAGAAAGTCGGCCTGGGCAGCATCCGCCGGCCGGTCATCGGCCTTGCGCTTGGCGGCGGCGCGGCGCGCGGCTTCGCTCATATCGGCATTATCCGGACCCTGCTCGCCAACGGAATCGTGCCCGACGTCGTGGTCGGCACCTCGATCGGCGCGGTGGTCGGCGGCCTCTATGCGGCCGGCCGGCTCGATACGCTGGAAGAATGGGGCCGCAGCCTGCAAGGGATGCGCAACATCCTCGGCTACCTCGACATCCGCCTCAACGGCTCCGGCCTGATCGGCGGCGAGAAGCTGGCGACCCGGCTCGAGGCCGCCTGCGGCCAGAGCCAGATCGAGGACCTCCCGGTCAAGTTCGCCGCCGTCGCGACCGAGGTCCGCACCGGCCACGAGATCTGGCTGACGCGCGGCCGCGTGGTCGACGCGATGCGCGCCTCCTACGCGCTGCCGGGCATCTTCTCTCCGGTCCTGATCGGCGATCGCTGGCTGGTCGACGGCGCATTGGTGAACCCGGTGCCGGTCTCGGCGGCCCGCGCGCTCGGCGCGGAAATCGTCATCGCCGCAAATCTTTCCAGCGACATCTTCACCTATTCGACGACGGTCTATTCGCACGGCGCGATGCCTGAACCGGTGATCCCCGCGGCCGAAGAGCCGCCGTCAAAGCGGCGCTTCCCGAGATTCTTCTCGCCCGAGAAGACGGTGAAGCGCGAGTTCTTCGGCGGCGGCAGCGCCCGGCCCGGCCTCTCTTCGGTGATGGTCGACGCCTTCAACATCATGCAGGACCGCATCACCCGCGCCCGCCTCGCCGGCGATCCGCCCGATATGCTGATCACACCGCGGATCGGCCAATTCGGCTGGTTCGATTTCCACCGCTCCGAGGACCTCATAGCCCTGGGCACCCGCGCTGCCGAGCGCGCGCTGGAGTCCATCCAGGAGGCAATCCACGAACTGGCACCCGCGCCCGAGGGCGCCGCGCCCAAAGCCGACCAGCAGGCCTGATCAGGCGGTCTTACTGATCAGGCGGTCTTGATGTAGTCGCGCAGAGCTTCCTGCTCGGACTCGTATTCCTGCACCCGGCGCTTGACGATGTCGCCGATCGAGATCAGGCCGACCACCTTGCCATTGTCGACCACGGGCAGATGGCGGAACTTTCCGGTGGTCATCATCTCCATGAGCTCGGCGACCGTGTCGGTCTCCTTGCAGGTGACGACCTTGCGGGTCATGACCTGAGCGACCGGCTCCTCGAGCGCGCCGGCGCCGCGCTCGCCGATCACCCGCACGATGTCGCGCTCCGACAGGATGCCTTCCAGCCGGCTCTGGTTCATCACCAGCACCGCGCCGATCTTCTTCTCGCCGAGCAGTTTGACCGCGGCCGCCAGCTTCGCGTCCGGCTCGACGCTCATGATCTGGTGGCCCTTGGTGTTGAGAATCGAACGTACCGTCATTGTCGCCTCCCTGAATCGGAACCGTCCGCTGTTCGCGGTCCGGACTTGTTCTTCGAGTCTTCAACTAACAGTTTCAGCGCCGGTTTCACGCTCAGGCGCTTTGCGAAGCATCGCCTCTAGCGGCCTGTCGCTTCGGAACATTCTTCTCGGGAATGATGGATGAATTCGGGCGGCGCCGCAAGCGCCGGTTCAAATACGGCCCGAAATGTCCTGCGATGACGCATCCGCAGCATCGCTTCGCACGCGCGGCACGGGATCAAACAGCGTGAACAGCAACAGGCCGGCAAGGAAGCCGCCGATATGCGCCTGCCAGGCAACGCTCGTGGTCTCGCTATCTACGCCGATCGCGCCGACGCCGAAGACGATGTTGACGCCGAACCACACCGCGAGGAAGCCGAGCACCCGCCCGTCGCGCAACGCGCGCGACAGCGGCAGCGCCGGAACTCTTGCGGCGGTATCGGCATCCGATCGGCTGAATGACAGGAAGCTGCCGCGAACGAAGGCGAAGCGGATCGCCGCCGCCATCGCGCCCGACACCGAGGCCGAGGCGCCGATCATCGGCGCCACCGCGTGCTCGTGGGTGACGAGATGGGCGAGCGCGCCGGCCGCCGCCGTCACCGCGAGGAACAGGAAGAACCTGATGGCGCCAAAGCGCCGCGCCAGCGCGCTGCCGAACGGCAACAGCCACAACACGTTGAAGCCGATATGGGTGAGATTGGCGTGGAGCAGCGAATAGGTGACGAAGGTCCAGACCTTGGCGCCGGCCCCGCCGGGGATCTCCAGATTCAGCAGCGAGGAATCGTAACGCTTGGGGATGAAACCGAAGACGTCGATGGTCCAGTTCTCGAGCTCCGGCGGCAGCAGCACCCGCAGATGGATCACCGCGAGCAAGAGGATATAGGCCGTCAGCGCGAACGGCAGCGTCAGGATCGGCTCGCGCGGAGCCTCCTCAACGACGGCCGGCACTGCCAGCGAAGCATCTTGCGACGGAGGATCTTGCGGCGGAGAATTTGGCGGGGAATCCAAGGCGGCTTCGCTTTCAGGCGCGATCGGAGCGACAGGCTTGACGACAGGCCTTGGAGATAGTCGCCTTTGCCCGCCCTGCGCAAGTGCACAAAAGGAAAAGGCAGGGCCCTGGGAAAGCCCTGCCTATCCGTGTCGGACTTCCGGTACCCAGAGAGACGGGAATATCCCCACCCCTCCCCGCGGCCGGTGACCAAACTGTTTGACGCCTGTGTACAGGCCTCGCCGAGAACCTGGAGAAAAGCGGCGAAGCTTGCGACCGCGATCACCATAGCAGCGGCGTGGCGCGCGGAAAGCGCATAGTTAACTTAACGTTAACGACGCAAAGGCAGCGCCAGGGACGCCGAAAACGCCGCTGCGGCATGGACGCTGCAAAGCCCCTCCTGCACAACAACACAGGGATCGCGGCTGCACTGAAGCGGGACAGGTTTGTCCCGCGAGGTTGCGCCCCGGGGTAAGCGTTCAGTCATGAAACATCCGTCAAGCCGCGAATTCTTCGCATATTGGAACGAAAAGCGCGGCACTGCGCGGGCGCCAGACCGGGCCGATATCGATCCGGCTGCCGTGCGCGGCCTGCTCGGAGACATCTTCGTGCTGTCCTGCGAGCCCCATCTCGGCTTCCCGTTCCGCGTCGCCGGCACGCGCGTTTGCGCGCTCGCAGGGCGCGACCTCAAGGACTCGAGTTTTGCGGCGCTGTTCAACGAGGCTAGCCGCCGCGAGGTCGAGGAGATCACGACCATCGTCGCCGACGAGAGCCTCGGCGCAATCGCCGGCGTCACCGCCGCGCGCGAGGACGGCAGCAAGGCGCATCTCGAGCTGCTGCTGCTGCCGTTCAATGCCCGCCCGCATACACCGGTGAGCGTGACAGGCGTGCTCGCGCCGTTCGACGACGAATGCGGCGCCCTTGGCCCGTTCGCCCTCACCTCCTGGCGCTATCTGCACCAGCCGGAAAAACTGCTGCCACGCGCGATCCGCAAGCTGCAAATCGCACGCGGGCTGATGGTGTATGAGGGGCTGCGCTAGCAGTGCACCCTGCTCACGGCATCGCCAGATGCCAGGCACCGTTGAGAAAGCCGTCGCCGGTGACGTCGCCGGGCTTTGTGTCCTTGGCGAAGGTGTAGAGCGGCTTGCCCTTGTAGGCCCACTGCTTCGAGCCGTCGTCGCGCGTGATGACGGTGTAGCCGTCGGCGGCGGCATCGCTGGCCTCGGCTTTCAGCACCGGCCAGTTGGTCGCACACGGACCATTGCAGGCCGACTTGCCGTCAGCATCCTTGTCGAAAGTATAGAGCGACATGCCCTTGGCATCGGTGAGCACGTTGCCTTTGTCGGTCTTGCCGGTCTTGGCCGGCGGTGCCGCGAAAGCAGTGGGAGCCAGCGCCAGCGATATTGCGAGCGTGAGCGCGAGGCGGATCGAGGTTGTGGTCATGGTCTCTCCTGTCATGCAATGGGCTTGCATCGATAGGACGCCGCGCGAGCCGTCGTATTCCTGAGATGGCGGCAAAGATATTTTTCGCTGCACGCATCGTCGCATCGGAATAAACTGGAAATGATTGAGACGGAACGACGGATCGACATGAGCAAGCCGCATTGGCGTCCCGGGCGCGCCTCCGATCTGCCGGCGATCAGCACGATCGCAGTGCGGATCCATCCTGATCTGCCTGAACGCCCCGAGGTGCTCGCGGAAAAAATGCGGCTCTATCCCGACGGCTGCCGCGTGCTCGTCGCGGACGACGGGATCGTCGGCTACGGTCTCGCGCATCCCTGGATGCAGCACCGGATTCCCCCGCTCGACGGCTTGCTCGAGCAATTGCCCGACGATGCGGATTGCCTCTATTTGCACGACGTCGCGGTGCTGCCTGATTTTCGCGGCGGTGTCGTGCGCGATTATGTGCTGGCAATCGAACAGCTCGCGCGCGCGTCAGCGATTGCGACGCTCGCATTGGTGTCGGTCTACGCCACGCGGCCGCTGTGGGAGCGTCTCGGCTTTCGGTCCGTCACGACTGATGCGAAGCTGCGGGCAAAGCTCGCGACCTACAGCGACAGCGCAACATACATGCTGCGCGACCTCGCTGCTCAGACTTGATTTCCGAGATAATGCCGCCGGTGAAATCCGGCAGCATCATTGCCGTCCGCGCCGTGCAGCTGCAGTCAGGCGCGATACTTCTTTTTCGTCTTCGGCTTTTTCCCGGGAGCGCCCTTCTCAGACCACGACGTGACCGAGGGCTCAGCATAGCCCGGCTTGTTCTTGTGCTTCTTCTTTTTTGCGAAGGAAGGAGCATCGTCGAATTTCGGCGTACGCTCGCCGTATGGCTTTTCGTGCGATTTGCCGTGTGTCTTGCCGTGTGGCTTGCCTTGCGGTTTGAACCCGCCCGGCTCGCGCGGGCGATCGTCGCGGCGTTCACGATGGTCGCTGTCGCTGCTCTCGCGCCGCGGCGCGTGGGACCGCTCTTCCGAAGATGCCTGCCGTTGCGGCGCATCCGCCATGGACTCGATGCGAATGTTGTCTTCCTTGTCCGGACGCTTGATCTTGGCGGCGAAAGATTCCACGACCCGCTCGGAAATCTCGAACTCGGTCGTGGTGTCCATGATCTTGATCGCGCCGATATCGTTCTTGTCGATGCCGCCACGGCGGCAGATCATCGGCAACAGCCAGCGCGCTTCCGCATTCTTTTTTCGTCCGATGTTGGCCCGGAACCAGACGCTGCCATCGGCCATGCCATGTTTCGACGATTTCCCCGATTTGGCCCGAGCCCTTTCGGGGCGGTCATCGCCACGCGAAGCGCGGACATCGTCGCGCGGAGCGCGCGTATCGTTGCGACCGCGATCCTCGCGCGGCCGGCCAGCTCGCTCGCCGGGATCCATGATGTCTTCGGGCGACGGCAGCCGCGCGCGATAGAGCCGTGCGAGAGACGCGGCGATCTCCTCAGCCGACCGCTCGGCCAATAGCGCCTGCGCCAGCGCCAGATCGTCGGCGGTCGTCTCCTCCGTGAACAGCACGTCTTTCATGCGCTCGTGATCGAGCTTGCGGATCTCATCCGGCTGCGGCGCGGTCCCCCAGACCGCGTCGATGCCCGAGACGTTCAGCAGCATTTCCGCACGCCGCCGCCGCACGGGCGGCACCAGCATGACGCTCGTCCCCTTGCGGCCCGCGCGGCCGGTGCGGCCGGAGCGATGCTGCATGACCTCGGCGTCGTTGGGCAGGTCGGCATGAATGACGAGATCGAGGCTCGGCAGATCGATGCCGCGGGCGGCGACATCGGTCGCCACGCAGACCCGCGAGCGTCCGTCGCGCAGCGACTGCAGCGCCGTGGTCCGCTCGTTCTGCGTCAATTCGCCTGACAAGGCGACCACGGAGAAGCCGCGCTCCAGCAGCGCCGCCTGCAAATGCCGGACGCCATCGCGCGTGCTGCAGAATACCAGCGCGCTCGGCGCCTCGTAAAAGCGCAACACGTTGACGACGGCGTGCTCGGCATCGCCGGGCGCGATCCGGATCGCGCGGTACTCGATATCGGCATGACCGCCTTCGTCGCCGGCGACCTCGATCCGGAACGCCCGCTGCTGATACTGCTTGGCCAGCGCGACGATGCCGCGCGGGAACGTCGCCGAGAACATCAGGGTGCGGCGGGTGTCCGGCGTGGTCTTGAGGATGAACTCCATGTCCTCGCGAAAGCCGAGATTGAGCATCTCGTCGGCCTCGTCGAGCACGACCACTTTCAATTCCGAGATGTCGAGACGGCCGCGGCGCAAATGATCGCACAACCGGCCGGGCGTGCCGACGACGATATGAGCGCCGGCCGCAAGCTCCCGCTGCTCGCGCCTGGGGTCCATGCCGCCGACGCAGGAGACGACGCGCCCGCTCGCATGCTCGTACAGCCACGCCAGCTCGCGATGGACCTGCAACGCGAGCTCGCGGGTCGGCGCCACGATCAGGGCGAGCGGTGCACCCGCCCGCTCGAACCGCTCGGCGTCACCCAGCAGGTCCTTGGCCATGGCCAGCCCATAGGCCAGCGTCTTGCCGGAGCCGGTCTGGGCCGAAACCAAGAGGTCGCGGTCAGCGGCCTCGTCCGTGAGCACTGCGAGCTGAACGGGGGTCGGACGGTCGTAGTTGCGCTCGGCCAAAGCTCGGGCGAGCGGCGCACTCATGGTCGGAAAAGACACGGGATAAACCTTGGTTGGTCCAGGCGCGGAACGTCGAGCCGCGCGACCTGAAGCTGCGTAGGCGGCAAATGGTCCAGCCGCACGCGTGGTGATTTGATTTGGACGCTCTTTACGCCAAGTGCGGGCAAATCACCATGCCTATGACGCATGGCTTTGGCGATGCCGAGAATAAGCTTACTGGCCAGCTCGACCCACTACATCCAGCGTTTTCGAGCCGTTTTGCTGCATATAGCGGGATTTTGGGGCGAGGCTGCAGATTTTCACGGCCACCTCGCTTAAATTATGCACGGTTGGAGCTGCCGGAGACGCACAACAGGGCTAAGCTCAGGCCGATTGGACTAGGGAGCACGACGATGCGATTGGCAGTCATTTCCGATATCCACGGCAACCTTGCCGCGCTGGAGGCGGTGCTGGCCGACATCAAGGCGCGTGGCGTCGATCGTACGGTCAACCTGGGCGATTGCGTCACCAGTCCGTTGTGGCCGAAAGAGACTTTCGAAGCTCTCGAGGCGCTGTCGTTGCCGACCGTACGCGGAAACCATGATCGCTGGATTGAGGAGTTTCCGGACGACAAGCTCTCGTCCGCAGGCCTGTTTGCGCGCAACGCATTGACTGCGGAGCAACGTCTCGCACTCCACAGCCTGCCTTCCCAAATACGGCTGGACGATGGTATCCTGGCCTGCCACGGCACGCCCGACAACGATACGACATGCCTGCTGGAAGAAACGCTCGACGACGGCCGCTTCGTACCGGCACGCCGCGACGTGCTGGCAATGCGCCTCGCGAGTGAGCCGACGGCGCGTGTGGTGCTGTGTGGTCATAGCCACCGCCAGGCCGTCGTTCACGGACCTCATGACTGTCTGGTTCTCAATCCAGGGAGCGTTGGTTGCCCGGTCTTCGCAGACATTCCCGTTGCCGCAAACCTGGAATACCGCTCGCCGCACGCGCGATATGCAATCCTCACGAAGCGACAAAGGGGCTGGCAGGCCGAACTCTTGGCCCTCGAATACGATTGGGACGCCGCATCGTCCCGTGCCCTCGCCAACGACCACCCGAAATGGGCGCGGGCCATATCGTCGGGATATGTCAAATAGCTGCTGGCATCGCTCGACCCAAATCGTGCCGCACGGAAGAACGGGAGAACACATGGCCGACGGCATTTCGCTTGCCGACAAACTCGCGACTTTTGGGGATTTCTGGTCGCCACGCACGATCACGACCTTCAACGATTGCGACGTGATGGTGGTGAAGGTGAAGGGAGAATTCACCTGGCACAAGCACGATGACACCGACGATTTCTTTCTCGTCCTGAAAGGCAGTCTGGACATCGAATTGCGGGATCGCACGGTGACGCTCGGTCCGGGCGAACTCTATGTCGTGCCCAAAGGTGTTGAGCATCGACCGGTCGCGCGCGAGGAGGTTCATCTCCTGCTCATCGAGCCGACCGGCACGCCGAATACGGGCGACAAAGCCACCGCCGCGGCCCGCAAGCTCGCATAGAGGGCAACTCGCCCAGCGCAGCTCTATGCCTGCAGCCCTAATCCCTGGAGGTCACCAGGCTGCTGAAGCCGCCGACCAGCCTGGCTCTGGCCCGCGCAACGGTCTCCCTCGCCGTGCGACCCAAGGCGCGGACCGCGCGCCAGGCGTCGGTTGCCTGCAGCCACGCCTTCACATCGGAGTACTTGCCGTACGCCCAGGCAAAAGCCGGAATCCGCATCAGCTTGTCACGCGTGAGATGGAACAGGCGCTCGACCAGGACGAGCTTGAGCAGCTCGCCGACGATGAACGTCACGGCCCCGCTCACGATCTGGCCGGTTGCCGCGAGATAGGCCGCCACGGGCTTGACCGGCTCCAGGATAATGACGGGGACGGAAAACAGGGCAAGCGAGCAATAAGGCGACAGCGATCTGATCCAGCCGCGCAATCGCTTCAACTGGAGATGCCGCCCGATCCAGCGCGAGATTGGCCTCGCCACGGCCATGAAGACCGCATCCACCAGGAAGTAGATGGCGGCCAGGATGTAAGTGACGGGTTTCAGGATCCGCTTCACGATGAACTCTCCCGTGAACTGAAAGCCGAAACCCCGGTCTAAGTTTCACCCCGGCGTGAATAACTCGCGGATTTCCGATGGAACTTTTCGTACACAGGCCCACCGCTCCCGCGGTTCAGATCTCCGCATAGACCTCCAAGAGATTGCCGTCGGGGTCGCGGAAGAACAGCGTCCGGTGCCCGAACGACTGGTTCGTCGGCGGCGACAGCAGGGCCACGCCGTGGCGTGCGAGTTCGTCGGCACATGCATCGACTTCGGCCGCGGACACCTTGAAGGCCAGTTGCAGCGAGGCGCTCCTGTGCGGCACAGGCGCGTCAGTCGCAGTCCGGCCCGGCTTTGCGAGAGCCAACGTGTTAGGGCCCAGGCCGTACTCGATCCAGTTCGCCGACAACTCCCGCAGCACCGGAAATGCGAGAACCTCCTCGTAGAAGCGGCGCATCGCCACCATATCGCGTACCAAGATGACGGTGTAGTCGATCGCACGGATGGAGCTGAAGGGTGAGCGGGTGCGCTGGCCTGGTTCGGTCGTTTGTTCGTTTGTCATCTCGTCCTTCATTCCAAACGCCGGCCCCATAGCCCGTATGGAGCGTAGCGGAATGCGGGGAGCCGCAGGCGAGAATCCCGGATTGCGCTGCGCTCCATCCGGGCTACGGATCATCTAGCGCAGCAGCCCGCCACCATAGCGCAGCTCGTAAAGCAGCGCGCCATCCTCCTGCGCAATCGTCTCGATGCCGTGGAAACGATCGAGCGAGCCTTCGACCTCGTTACGGTAAACCATGCCGTCCTGCTCAAACAGATGCGGCCCCCGGTACGGCTCCTCCACGGATCCGGCCAGTAGTGCCTGGCGCAGGAATTTGTAGATCGCAAGGAAGGTGTCTCGCCCCGTGATCTCCGCGCGGACGCCCCCGCTGTAGCTCATCGACCAGATGACGCGCCCATCCCGGGACACGGTCTCCTGCCCGACGAAGAACCCCATCCCGAAATAGATATCGCGATAGGCATAAGGCGACGCGCGATGCTCGAGCTGCTTGGAGCCTCTGAGCAGCGGAGCGGCCACGGTGGCGTCGTCGTCCAGCCCCGCATAGGTGCGGCGCTTGGATTCGACCAGAAACGCCGCGAGCTCGTGCGGGATCGATGCCATCGCTACTCCACCAGCTCCGGCCACGGCACGATGGTTGACTTCACCGTCTTCATCGCCATCGCATCCCTGACCGCCTGCGCGACGCCTTCTTCCGTGAACGGATAGATCGTCTGCATCTTCAGCCAGGGATATTTGTCACGGGTGCGATAGAGCATGTCGACGCCGAGCGGCAGATCGTTGGCGGTAAAACCCCAGGAGCCCAGCACATTGAGGTCCTTGGTGCAGATGCGGTGCCAGGAGGTCTCGATCGAGCCGGCGTCGGTGAACTGGCCCATCTCGACATAGGTGCCGCCGTCGCGCAGCATCTCGATGCCTTCGGGGCCGGCGGAGGGATGGCCCGAGCAATCCATCACCAGATCGGCGCCGAAGCCGCCGACGATGTCGCGTACGCGCGCGATGCGTGCCTCGGGCGATTTCAGTTCGTCGATGTTCACCGTCGCCTCGGCGCCGAACTCACGCGCGAGCTTGAGCCGCGGCTCCTCCGGCGCACCGACGCAGATGACGCGCCCTGCTCCCATCTCCTGCGCGGCGGCAACCGCGAGAATGCCGATCGGGCCCGAGCCCTGGATCACCACCGTGTCGCCCCAGGTGAAACCACCGGCGCGGCTGGCGCGATTGAAGGCGCGGATGCAGGAGGTCAGCGGCTCCGACAGCGCCCCCAGCCGCAGCGACATGTCGTCAGGCAATTTGTAGATCTTGGTGCCCGGCAGCATATCGAGATCGACATAGACATATTCGGCCCAGGCGCCCCACATGTGAGGCGCCTTGTCGAAGCCGAGATAGCGGCCGTAATAGACCGGCGTCAGGCACTTGTTGGCGACTTGCGGAAAATGGATGCAGTAATAGCAACGGCCGCAGGGCATCAGCGGCGGGATCATCACCTTTGATCCGACCTTCAGCGGCTTGCTCATGAAGTCCTCGGTGAATTCGTCGCCGCATTCGACGATGATTCCGCCGAGCTCATGGCCGAGCGTGAACGGCCACGGCAGCGGCTTCGGCCAGTGCCCCTTCAAAATGTGCAGGTCCGTGCCGCAGACGCCGCACGCACCGACCTTGATCAGCGCCGCCTTCCGGCCGACCTTCGGCCACGGCACGGAGCGGATGACGGGTTCGCTGCCGGGCCCTGCGTGGGTGCAGACGCGGATCTGGTCCATGGAGGTTTCCTCGATGCCCGCTTTTACTATGGCTGATTGGTGCGAGCTGACGAGCAGCGTATGTGAGATGCACGGTCGTGCCAAGCCGCGGCCTCGTAGCCCGCATGAGCGGAGCGACATGCGGGGCCGGCGTTCCCGGATATCGCTTCGCTCATCCGGGCTACGGGACCGCTGTCCTCACACACCCAAGTGTCTTGAGCGCTCGACGGCGAACGTGTAGGCACGGCGCGAAAAGTCCCACCCCAGGTGCCCGCTTGAACCCCCTCCCTCAGAATCCTGTCGTCGCGTCCGGCTCGTTCGCGGCGATGAAGTCGGTGCCGTACCGGCTCCAGTTCATCGCTTACGTGCTGGCGATGATGGCCGATAATATTGAGCATGTGATCAGTTATTGGGTGGTGTTCCAGAAATTCCATTCGCCGGCGCTGGCGGGCTTTGCGGTGCTGTCGCACTGGCTGCCGTTCCTGCTGTTCTCGGTCGCGGTTGGCGGGCTCGCCGACCGGGTCGATCCGCGCCGCATCATTCAATGCGGCATGCTGCTGTTCATCGTTGCTTCGGCCGGATGGGGTTTCTTCTTCATCACCGACACCATCGAGATGTGGCACGCCATGCTGCTGTTGGTGATCCATGGCTGCGCCGGCGTGTTGTGGCAGACGCCGAACCAGCTGCTGCTCTATGATCTCGTCGGCCCCGCCGATCTTCCGAGCGCGGTGCGGCTGAATGCGATGGCGCGCTATCTCGGCATTCTGGTCGGACCTGCCGTCGGCGGCATTATCATGCTCACGCTCGGCACCTCGCATGGCATCATCTTCAACACGCTGTTCTATCTGCCGATGCTGCTGTGGCTGTTCTGGGCGCCGGTGCGGGACAAGAGTGTCGCTGTGCGGCGCTTCGCCGTGCGCGGCCTTGCCGACATCATGCTGACGATCCGTGCCATCGGCACGCAGCCGGTGCTGACGGCGATGACATGGCTTGCCGGCCTCACCTCGTTCATGATCGGCAACGCCTATCACGCACAGATGCCCGGCTTTGCCGGCGATCTCGGCCACGGCGATCCCGGCATCTCCTACAGCGTGCTGCTCGCGGCCGATGCTGCCGGCGCGCTGCTCGCCGGCATCGCGCTGGAATCATGGGGACGGCTCAAGGGCACGCCGCGCACCGCGATCTTGCTCGCCATGCTGTGGAGCGTGGCGCTGCTCGGCTTCGCCTCGGTGCGGATCTATCCGGTCGCGATCGTGCTGCTGTTCTTTGCAGGCTTCTTCGAGCTGTCGTTCAACACAATGGCGCAGGCGCTGGTGCAGTTGAACGCGCCGTCCGATATTCGCGGCCGCGTCGTCGGCCTCTACAACATGGCCGGGCTCGGGATGCGAGCCTTCAGCGGCATCACGGTCGGCCTGTTCGGTGCGGCGATCGGCATTCACTGGTCGCTCGGGCTCTCGGCCGCGGTGCTGCTGGCGCTGCTATGTCTCCTCTATCGGCGTGCGACGAGGAAGTCGTAAGCTCAGAGCTTGCGGTTGACTCCGGCGTCTCCCCACCGCACGCTCGATATAGGGTTTGGGGAGATGAAGCGTTGCGCAATCGCTGGGGCATACTTGCGATCCTGTTCGTCGTTCGCCTCACCATCGCGTTCCAATTCCAGAGCGTGGCCGCGGTCGCGCCGCTGCTGCAGCAGAGCTTCGGCGTCGGACTCGCCGATATCGGCATCCTGATCGGACTCTATTTCACACCGGGCATCGTGCTGGCGCTGCCGGGCGGCGCGATCGGCCGGACGCTTGGCGACAAGCCCACCACGATCGTGGCGCTGCTGCTGATGACAGCGGGCAGTCTCGTCATGGCCACCACCGACGTCTGGGGCTGGCAGATGGCGGGCCGGCTCGCCTCCGGTGCCGGCGGCGTGCTGCTGACCGTGCAGCTCACCAAGATGGGCACCGACTGGTTTGCGGGTAAGGAGATCGCCACCGCGATGGCGATCTTCGTCAACTCCTGGCCGGCCGGCGTTGCGATCTCGCTGCTGGTGCTGCCGGCGATCGGCACGGCGTATGGCGCCGGCGCCGTGTTCCTCGTGGCCGGCGCGCTGACCGCGATCGGCATCGTGCTGATCATTTTCTACCAATCGCCGCCGGGAGCAACCGCCAGCGCGGCCGGCTCCAGGCTGCTTGATCCGCTCGCGCTTCTGGCGGTGATCGTCGCGGGTGCGATCTGGGGCCTTTATAATATCGGCTTCGCCATGATTTTCTCGTTCGGCCCCTCATTGCTCGTCGAGCGCGGCTGGAGCATTGCGGCGGCAGGCTCGGCGATCAGCCTCGTGATGTGGCTGTCGGTGATCTCGGTGCCATCAGGCGGATATCTCGCCGATCGCACCAAGCGCCCCTTTGTCGTGGCGATCGCGGCGAGCCTCGTGGTGGCCGCCCTGCTGGCCTGGCTGACCCGGTCCGACGCTGTGATCGCGATCCTCGTCCTGGGCGGCTTGATCGGCGGCCTTCCCGCCGGCCCGATCATGAGCCTGGCCGCCCGCGTACTCGCGCCGGAGACACGAGCGGTCGGGATGGGCGTGTTCTACACTCTCTTCTATGCCGCGATGATGCTGGGGCCGGCGGTGGCGGGTCGGCTCGCCAAATCGGCCGGCACTGCCGCCGTCGCGCTCGACCTCGGCGCGCTGACGGTGCTGGCCTGCCCGCCCCTGATGTGGCTTTTCGAACGCATCGTGTCTGTTCGTCATCGCCGCGCCCGATCCTAACGTAGCATTAACCCTGTGCACCTTAGGGTGGTCCCGGACTCCGCCAGGCGGGGGGTCGGGTTGTGAAAATGGCGTTGGCGCACAAAAAATTTCTTCCGGCCGCCGAGGAACGTCGGCGTTTCCAGCGGGTGAAGGTTCACCTGCTCGGCCGCTACATGTTGCCGGACCGCCGTGAATTCCCCTGCCAGGTGATCAACATGTCGCCGGGCGGGCTGGCGCTGCTGGCCCCCGGCATCGGCAATGTCGGCGACCGCGTGGTCGCCTATCTCGACCATATCGGCCGCGTCGAGGGCAAGATCACCCGCATCATCGACAATGGCTTCGCCATGACGGTCGGTGCGACGCCGCGAAAGCGCGACAAGCTTGCGGCACAGCTGACCTGGCTCGCCAACCGCGACATCCTCAATTTGCCGGAAGACCGCCGCCACGATCGTATCGTGCCGCGCAACCCGATCGCGGTGCTGACACTCGAGGACGGCACCAAGATGACCTGCCGCATCATCGACCTCTCGCTGTCGGGCGCAGCCATCGCCGCGGAAAACCGTCCCCCGCTGAAATCGACGGTTCTGCTCGGCCGGGTGCAGGGTCGCGTGGTCCGAAACCTCGAAGACGGCTTCGCGCTCGAGTTCATGCATTCGCAGCCGATTGAAACTCTCGAAGAGAGCGTTACCGCGCGGTAAAGCGCGAAGGCACCAAAACCACTGCATTTCCAGTACTGAAGGCGGCCTCCGCGATGCGGACGCCGCCTTTTTCATGGTCGTGACGGGCCTCGCGCGGGTTAACGCGGAGGTCGCGGGTGCGTGCAAACAACGGTTCCGCCAGCGTTTCCGCGTTAATCGATAAAATTTGAATCAATTGCAGTCATATCGAATTTTATTCAAGTTTGACTCAAGTATAGATCGAATTCGCCGCGCGTTTTACTTGTATTCGTCTCGACTTGACTTGACTGACTTAGCGGCAACTCAAAAGCTCCCTGCGCAATGTGGTCCCAACAAGAAACGGGGGCCGCAATGTTTGATTTCAGGGGACAGGGGAAGAGAATGGCGCTGGCCGCCATGCTCTTCGGAATGAGCGCGGCAGCGCAGGCCGGCGAAGGCCGTCTGCTCTACGCAAGCCTCGGCGACACCACGCGTGCGCCGATCGGCTGGGTCGAGTTCTGTGCGGACAATGCCGCTCAGTGCCAGGGCGCACCGACGCAACCGCGCGACATCGTGATGTCGCAGGCTGCATGGCGCGACCTCGTCAAGGTCAATCGCTGGGTCAACGAGACCGTCAAGCCTTTGACCGACCAGGAGCACTGGGGCGTGATCGAAAAGTGGTCGCTGCCGTCGGACGGCTACGGCGACTGTGAAGACTACGTGCTGTTGAAGCGCAAGATGCTGATCGATGCCGGATGGCCGCGCGAGGCCCTGCTTATCACCGTCGTGCGCGACAAGAAGGGCGAAGGACACGCGGTGCTGACGGTGAAGACCGACAGGGGCGAGTTCGTTCTCGACAATCAGAACGAGAACGTCGTTGCCTGGACGGAGACCGGCTACCGCTTCGTCAAGCGCCAGTCGCAGAGCGATCCGAATGTCTGGGTCTCGCTCGGCGACACCAAGCCGGCGGTCTCCACCGCCAGCGCAAGGGACCAGTAGCAGATCAGTAGAGACAAACGAAAGAGATACGCGAACCGGTCTGGGAC
>NZ_JBVVPQ010000009.1:165799-175844 GCF_055811695.1 Bradyrhizobium sp. MI1.3
CGGGCGGCGGCTCGGGTGGGGCCCCCGCGGGGGGGGGGGGGGGGGTCCCCCCCCTCTCTCCACCATCGGCGCCCCCCCCACCACCCGGGCGTTCCGGGGGGGGCCCCCACCCCCCGCCCATGGCACAATTCCCATAACAGAACACAAAAACCAAACACAACCGCGACCCGGTCACATCCCCACCCCTCCCCGTCCCAGACCGGTTCGCGCGCGCCCAGCCATCCCCCAATGGCTGGGCGCAACTTTTTTGGGGACGTACTTCGCTTAGTCCTGCGGCGTCTGCCGCGACCAGGGCACGCGCGCGGCAGTGAAATCGCGCCATGTGCTTTGCAGGGCGGGCTGCACCCCGACCGACGCGCGCGCCTGCCAGCCGGCGATCGCCGCCGCGGCAATGGCACCCTCCGGCCCGGCACCAAGCCTGTCGAGCAACGATGCCGTCACCACCATGTCGTTGAAGGCGCCGAGCTGCTCCTGCAAGCCGGCGAGCCTGCGCGCGAATTTTCGCGCGGATTTGCGGTCTGCGAACAGCGGCAGCAGAAACTCGCTGAGATAGCGCAGCCGCTTGGTCGCGAGCCGCACGCGGTGCAGACCTTCGGCGGGAAGCGACTTGAAGCGGCGGCCGCGCCTGAGCACCTTCGCATATTGCTCCGACAGAATGCGCTGCGCGAAGTCGACGGCGGGGTCGGCGAGCTGGCCGAGATCCTGCGCGGCGATGTCGTTGCGCCAGCCCCGCGTCTCGATCCACCCGCCGAGGCTGATCAGGAACATCGCGCAGCGGCGATCGTCGAGCGCATCGTGCGCCTTGCGATAGGCATCCGACTGGCGTTCGGCCGCAACCTGGCCCAGCGCGTCAAAGCCCGCGACCGACGGACAGGCTGTTGCGATCGTCGGCAAAGTATCGAGCCGGAACACATCCCAGTCGCGCGCGGCGGACAAATCCTGCGCCAGCCATCTGGCTTCGGTTCGCAGCGTGTCGACGTTGCTCGACACGCCCGCCGAATGCATCAGATCCAGCACCGACCGCAGCCGGCGCAGCGAGACGCGCAACTGATGGATTCCTTCCGGATTGCGGCCGTCCTCGGCAGCCGGCAGCGACTGAAGCAGATGGAGGAAGCAGGAGCGCAGGATCGTGGCGAAGGCCTCGTCGAGCGTGACCGACGCATCGAGACGAAGTTTTCGCGGACGTCGAGCCGAGGGCGGCTTGTCGGCGGCAAGATCGAACCCCCGTGCCGATTTGGTGCGGATCGACGGCTTTACGTCACCGTGCTCCGCGAGCCGCAGCGCGATCTCGTAGATCGCGCCGGCGCTGCCGCTCTTGAGCTCCAGCTCGATCTCGTTCACCGGCAGTGAACGGTCGCCGGCCGTCAACTCACCCCGGTCGAAGGCGATCTCGACCGCGCCTGACGGCAGCTCGATCAGCCGCGCATGGCGATGGACATCGGCGGTGAAGACCGCTTCGAGCGGCTGCGCTTCCAGGTGGCCGCGAAGCTTCTCAGGAATGAAGGGCATTGCCAAAGCGAGGTCGGGCGCAAGCGAAGGCACGCTCGCCTCCCACTCGCCACGGCGGAGTGGATCGTCCACCGCATCGGTCTTCACGGTTTGAACGAAGCGCGCACCGCTCTGACGAACGCGCAGGCTCAAGCCGTTGCGCCGAAGTGTCCGCTCCGGCGTGTCGTAGTAGACGGACTTGAGATGTTTGCGCGTGCCCTTGTTGCGCGCGTTCGTCGCGATCACAGGCGCAGCGTTGAAATGCGCCATGCGATCGGCATCGACGAGAAGCTTGAGTTCGATCTCACCGGCACCATGCGCGGCAGCACTCGACCGGAGTGGTTCCGTTGCCGGTTCCGCGTCTTGCGATGGCGTCTGATCGATCACAGCGCCCTCGACGATCACAGGTTCCGCGGCGGGTTCGCGTTGCCTGAGGAAGCCGGCGACGGCTTGCGTTCTCTTGTTGTCCTTCGCAACAGGACTCCCATCCCGCGCGCTCGGATGCTTGCGGACCGGCGTTGCGTCTGACTTCAGCATTTGAGGTAACATGACAGTTCAATGACAGAGCGACAGCGTATAGCCGCTGCCGCCCGCGAGGAATAGTCACCTTACGTCGCAGTACCCCACCGTCCACACGAGGCCGCGAGCGGCTTGACCACAGGAACTAAATTGCCGCCGGGCGCAGCAAGCGATCGAATTGACTGCGAATTCCGCTCTACTCGAAACCGAGATGAACGCGTCAGCGAGCTTGACTCATGCCAGCCTTCCCGCAATCGGTGGCGATGGCGTCGAGCGCGCTGCCCTGTCCCTCCGGGTTGCTTCATCGGCTACCGGCACGGCAATCACAAGGAGCTGCCATGACGTCGTTCCGTCCCGTCATCGCGTTGTCCAGGGGCCTCGAAGTCTTGCGGGTGATCAACCAGGAACGTCAGTCGACCGTCGGCTCGCTGCACAAGGCGACGGGGCTCAACAAGGCGACGATCGTCCGCATGCTCGAGACGCTGGAGCATGAAGGTTATGTGGTGCGCCGTACCGAACCGGCCAGCTACGCGCCGACGGGACGCGCGCTGCTGCTCAGCGCAGGCTATGACGAACCGACCTGGATTGGCGGCATCGCCGAACCCATCCTGAACAAATTCCGCAAGCAGATCCATTGGCCGTCAGACATCGCGGTGCTCGATCAGGAATCCATGGTCATCGCCCACACAACGCGCGTGGATGGATCGCTGCTGTTCAGCCGCCCGCCGGGTTTTCGCTTTCCCGTCCTCGGCACCTCGATGGGACGGGCCTATCTCGCCTTCTGCGAGCCTGCCGAGCAGGAGCGCATTGCCGCGCGGCTTGCCCTCGGTCCCGAGCCCTGGAACGATCTGGCGCGCAATCCCGACAAGCTCACCAAGGCGCTGCGCACGATCCGCAAAGCCGGGTTCGCGGTGATGGACGACAGCTACAGCCGCAGTGTCTTCGGCGGCGCAGTCTGGGCGCTTGGCGTTCCCGTCGCGCTTCAGAACCGGCTGTTCGGCAGCATGAACGTGATGATGCTCCGCGAAGCGGTCAGTCCGGAGGAAGGCATACGCCGCTTCGTACCTCCGATGAAGAAGGTCGCTTCCGCACTTGCCGAGGCGCTCGGCGCCAAGCTTGCTGCGCCAGGCTCTCCTGCAGGCCGGCCGTGACCATTTCACACAGTGAAACGATATTTTGATTTCTTGACCCTCCTCCTTGCCCATGTGACACCTCGTTGCGGCGGCTGCCGGCTGCCCAATGACACACGGAAAAGGGGAGGCCGAAGTGCGGACATCCGCGAGAATTTGGGCTGCCGCGATTGCATGCCTGACGCTGGCCGCTTCTGAAACGGCTTGGGCCGAAGCCTGGCCGACCCGGGCAATCAAGATCGTCGTCTCCACACCGGCAGGCGGCATCACCGATGCCTTCGCCCGCGCCTATGGCGACTACATCTCGCAGAAGCTTGGCCAGCCGGTCATTGTCGAAAACAAGACCGGAGCCAGCGGCGCGCTGGCGGCACAGTCGGTGAAGGATTCCCCGGCCGACGGTTACACGCTGATGTACACGATCTCGTCCACCCTGCTCGGTAACCGGCTGCTGCTGAAATCGCTGGCCTATGATCCGGACAAGGATTTCACGATCGTCGCGGTGACGCCTTCGGGGCATCTGCCGTTGGTGGTCCATTCCGCCACCAATGCAAAGACGATCGAAGAGTTCGTCGCGTACGCACGTAGCAACAAGGTCACGGCTGGCTCGTACGGGATCGGCTCGTTCGCGCACATTGCGATCGCCGAGCTCAACCGACAATTCGGTCTCGACATTTCCATCGTGCATTATCGCGGCGAAGCGCCGATGTGGCAGGATCTTGCCGCCGGGGTGATCCAGGCGGCGGTCGGAAGCTATCAGGCCGCGCTGCCGGTGCTCGATACCGGCATCGGCCGCCCAATTGCCGTGCCGACACCGGTGCGCATGAAGAAGCTGCCCGAGACCAAGACATTTGCCGAGCAAGGGGTCACCGGCAATGTCTTCCAGCTCATCAGCTTTACCGCGCTGGTGGCGCCTGCTGCGATGCCTGCAGACCGGATCGACATGCTCGCCAAGCTGATGGTCGAAGGCGGCAAGACGGAGCGCGTGCAGAAGCTGCTCGATGCCTTCGGCGTCGACCAGCCGGCCATGGATCGCGCCTCCTCGATTGCGCTTTACGAAAAAGAAGGGCCGATCTGGCTCGAGTCGATCAAGACTCTCGGATTGGAGCCGCAATAGATTCGGGGCGGCTCCTCACTGCGCGAGACTGTTCTTGTAAATCCTGCCGCCCTTCATGATCAGCACAAAGTTCTTGGCGGGATCCTTGACCAGGGCGATGTCTTCGAGCGGATTGCCGTCGACGAGCAGGAGATCGGCCAGCGCGCCCTCCTCGACCACACCGAGCTTTCCGGGATAGGGATTGCGCAGGCCCGACAAGCCCAGCAATTCGGCATTGGTCGATGTCGCCATGGTCAGCGCCTCGGCCGGCGTATACCAGCGCGTCAGCGCGGCCAGCATCGCGCCCTGCTTGTCCGCCAGCGCCTGCGAGAACAGGACGTCGGTCCCGAACGCTGTCTTGATGCCGTACTTTTTCGCCAGCGCGTAGACGCGGTCGGTGCCGGCAACCACCTGCCGCATCTTGTCCTGCTCCGCTGGTCCCAGCGCGGCGGCGCCGGAGATATCCAGGAATGGCTGCGTGCTCAACCAGATCCCCTTTTCCGCCATCAGCCGTGCACTCGCCTCGTCGATGAGGTGGGCATGCTCGATGCATCTCACGCCGGCCGCGATCGAGCGCTGGATCGCGACCGGCGTGTAAGCGTGGGTGGCGACATAGGTGCCCCAATTGTCGGCGGCCTCGACGGCGGCGCGCAGCTCCGGCTCGGTGAAGGTGGAGACGTCAAGTGGGCTGAACGGCGACGCGACACCGCCGCCCGCCGTGAGCTTGACCTGCGAAGCCCCCTGCATCAGCTGTTCGCGCGCCCGCACGCGGACTTCGTCGGGACTCTCGGCGACCATGCTGCCGCCAATCCGCTCCATGCGGCTGAGCATGCCGCCGATCGTTCGCGGCAGATCGGCAAGCTGGCGGAAGTCGCCATGGCCGGCAGTAATGGTGATCATGGCGCCGGAGGGATAGATGCGTGGACCCGCAACGAGGTCCTCGTCGATGGCCTGCTTCAATCCGAACGAAGGTCCTCCCATGTCACGCACGGTGGTGAAGCCGCGCATCAGCGTGGCCGCTGCCTCAGTGGCAGCGAGCAGATTGTTGTAGCCGACGTCACCTGCAAGCACGGCCATCGGGGTCGGCCGTACCAGCATCGCGTGCCAATGCGCGTCGATCAGCCCCGGCATCAGCACGCGGCCGCCGCCGTCGATCACCTTGGCTTCTGCCGTGATGTCCGTGGCCGAGATCTTCTCGATCGTCTTGTTCCTGACGAGAACATTGGATGAGGCAGAGAGCGCGCCGTTCTTTCCGTCGAATATCCGCACGCTGCGGAACAGAACGGCGGAGTCCTGCTGGGCCATCGCAGGCGACGGGCTGAAGATGCTCATCGTCCCCAACGTCAGCAGAACGGCAGCTCTCGCGAGTCCAGCCCGCGAACCCAAACCCCGCATCTTCGCTCTCCGCATCCGGTGCGCGCGCTAGGCAGCGGCAGCTGCAGGCCGCCATGCAAGGCTCAGCCATCCGATGCCGTGGGACAACAGGTCAATGCCGAGCAGCAATCCCAGGACCCAGAGCCCCGTGAGCGGAAAGCCGGTGAGGATGATGAGACCTCGCCGGCGCCTAGACCTGTCCGCTGGTTCCGACGACGCAGACCCCGAACAGCTCGCTCGGAACGCGGGCGAGCGCAGGGTAGACCTGCGAGTTTGTTCCGTCGCGATTGATTGAAACCGCCGCTGCGCCTCGTTCACCAGCGCTTGCACAATCTCGGGAGCGGGCAAGTGGCCGGTCGAAACGTAGGCGGTCTCTCGTTCGTCAGCCAGAGCTCGCGCCATGGCAGCACTCCGCAGAACGGATTCACCTGATGTCGGCTCCGTTCTAGAACTCGACGCTCACGCTTCAGTTGATTCCCATCATCGCCGCGAGTCAATTTACAACCATAAGGCGATTTTGCATTTCAGCCATACGACTCTATGAGACATGGATGACTGCACAAAACGCCGGGAATTTTCGGCACGTGTGTAAGCGCTACTGTCGCGCTTGCATCGAACTCAAATCAAAAGAGCGAAGAGCAACTCTCAACGCGAGATTGCAATACCCGTGCGCTGGAATACGATCGGCCACGGGCTACGCGAGAGGGTCATGGGCGAAGGGAGACGCGAGGACAGCCCTACATCAAGTGAACGAGGCGCAACATGGTAGCACAAACGAGTGACGGATATGTCCTGCTGGTCAAGAAGCTCGGCGGGCTCTTCGCAATCATCCTCGGATGCCTGCTGACCGCGGTCGGTGTAACCTTCGAATCCGGCGGCACGACTTTCTTCGGCGTTCTCTTCCTGGTTCTTGGCGCAGGTTTGCTGGTGCTGAAGATAGTCAGGCGAAACGAAGGATCTCCGTCGCCATAAGCCGCCGGCGCAGCTTGCTCACGCGCCCAGCACGTCCGCGAGCCGCAACTCGTCGGCTGGATCCTTCAGGAACAGCTCGGCCTCGATCTCGTTCAGATGCGACAACATCTGCGCGCGCGCGGCTTCCCTGTCGCATTTGCGAATCGCAGCGACGATGCCGGCGTGATGATCGGTGCCGCAGGCCGGCGTGTCGTGCCGGCGGTAGAGCAGGATGATGAGCGACGAGCGCGCGATCAGCTCCTTGAGAAAACCGAGATAGATGCTGTGGCCACTCATCTCGGCGACGAGTCGATGGAAATCGCCGGAGAGGCGGACCGAAGCACGCGCATCGCCACGCAGCTCCGCCTCGCGTTCCTCGGCAAGATGCCGCTGGAGACGCCCGATCCAGGCCGGCGACACCGCGTCAACGGCGTGATCGATGATTGTCGGCTCGATCAGGCGGCGCGCCTCGAACACTTCGCGGGCGTCGGCTGGCGTCGGCCGCGCGACGAAGGCGCCGCGGTTCTTCTCGATGTTGACGATGCCCTCATGCGCGAGCTGTTGCAGCGCGGTGCGAACCAGCGTCCGGCTTGAGCCGTAGATCTCGCCGATCTCGTCCTCGCCGAGTTTCGTGCCGGGCAGCAGGCGATGCTCGAGGATCGCCGCGGTCACGCCTTCCCGGATGCGGCTGACGCGATCGCTCGCATCTGGCGCGTCGGATTTCGGTCGGGACTTGGCGGCCATGGGGGTGAGGACTCGATCGTCGAAGATGGCGTCGAATCCTAATCGACCAGCTGTATCCAATCACAGGCGAAACTTTATACAATCCGCGCCTGTTTTGTGTGCACGCAGCTGCGAAGGCAACGAGCCGCCCACGCCCGAGGGATTCGATCTAACGATCTGACTCCGCTGCACTGTTTTGGAATTCGGCCGGCCGAGAACGATTCAAGCGCGATTGGCATGGACCTTGCGGAGAGAGGCGCAGCATCGCCCTCGCCCCGGACACGCCATGGCCACTCCCGCCGCCCTCGAACTGGTCGCCGTCACCAAGCGCTACGACACGACGCTGGCGGTCGACACCGTCAATTTGAAGATCCCGGCCGGCACCTATTGCTGCCTGCTCGGCCCCTCCGGCTGCGGCAAAACCTCGACCTTGCGCATGATCGCCGGCCACGAGGCCGTCAGTGAGGGCGACATCATCCTGGGCCCGCAGAACGTCACCGATCTCGAACCCGCCAAGCGCGGTACGGCGATGATGTTCCAGTCCTACGCGCTGTTTCCACACCTCACCGTGATCGACAACGTGGCGTTTGCCCTGAAAATGCGCGGCATCGACCGGGCGACGCGGCACAAGCGCGCCGGCGAGCTGCTCGAGCTGGTGGCGATGACGCCCTACGCGGCCCGCCTCCCCGCACAGCTCTCCGGCGGCCAGCAGCAGCGCGTCGCGCTGGCCCGCGCGCTGATCACCGAGCCGCAGATCCTGTTGCTCGACGAGCCGCTCTCGGCGCTCGACCCATTCCTGCGGGTCAGGATGCGCGGCGAACTGAAGCGGCTGCAGCGCGAGCTCGGCATCAGCTTCGTTCAGGTCACGCACGGCCAGGAAGAGGCGATGGCGCTGGCCGACCACATCGTCGTGATGAACCAGGGCAGGATCGAGCAGCAGGGAAGCGCCCGCGACATCTTCCATCATCCCCGCACCGAATTCGTGGCGCGCTTCATCGGCGGCCACAACGTCCTCAGCGACGCAGGCAAACTCATCGCCGTGCGCGCCGATCAGCTCGGCATCGTGCCGATCGCCGACGGCGCGGTCGGCGCGCCGGCGCTGCTGACCCAGACCGAGTACCAGGGCTCCTACATCGCCGTCTCGCTCACGCTCGAAGACGGGACCGCCCTGTTCTCCCACCTTCCCGAGGCCGCCTTCGACGTCCACCAGTTCCGGCCGGGCGATCGCGTGCTGGCCACCTGGGATCCCGCCAAGGCGCAACGTCTGCAATAGCGCCGATCAATCACCGGAATGCGCAACAGAGGAGTCAGTGATATGACCGAAACGACCAGGAAGAAGGGCCTTAGCCGCCGCACGCTACTGAAGAGCACCGCGGGTCTCGCCGGCCTTGCCGCCGGCTCCGGCGCCATCACCGGATTTCCCTACGTCATGTCGGCCGAGCCGAAGGTGCTGCGCTATCTCGGCACCGCGGTTAACGAGGGCGACGAGATCTCCAAGCAGTGCCTGAAGGACACCGGCATCAAGATCGAATACATCACCGCGACCACCGACGACGTCACCAAGCGCGTGATGACCCAGCCGAACTCCTTCGACGTGCTCGACACCGAATATTTCGCGCTGAAGAAGATCGTGCCGTCGGGCAACATCCTTGCCCTCGATGCCAGGAAGATCAAGGAATTCGACAACATCACGCCCGTCTTCACCAAGGGCGTCACTCCCGGCGGCAAGAAGATCGGCGGCCAGGGCACCGCGCCCTGGAAGGTGCTCTATCTCGAAGGCAAGGACTCCAAGAAGTTCGCGACCTCGGCAACCGAGTTCGTCACGCTCATCCCGACCGTCTACAACGCCGACACGCTCGGTATCCGCCCCGACATCATCAAGCGTCCGATCAGCTCGTGGGCCGAATTGCTCAATCCCGAGTTCAAGGGCAAGGCCTCGATCCTCAACATCCCCTCGATCGGCATCATGGATGCCGCGATGGTCGTGGAAGCCACCGGCAAGTACAAATATGCCGACAAGGGCAACATGACCAAGGAAGAGATCGATCTTACGATGAAGGTGATGACCGAAGCCAAGAAGGCCGGTCAGTTCCGCGCCTTCTGGAAAGACTTCAACGAGAGCGTCAACCTGATGGCCTCGGGCGAGACCGTCATCCAGTCGATGTGGTCGCCGGCGGTGACGAAGGTCCGCTCGATGGGGATTGCCTGCACCTTCCAGCCGCTCAAGGAAGGCTATCGCTCCTGGGCGTCCGGCTTCTGCGTCTCCAAGGGCGTCTCGGGTGCGAAGCTCGAATGGGCCTACGAGTTCGTCAACTGGTTCCTTTCCGGCTATGCTGGCGCTTATCTCAACCGCCAGGGCTACTACTCCGCCGTGCTCTCCACCGCGAAGGCGCATATGGAGCCGTACGAGTGGGCCTACTGGATGGAAGGCAAGGCGGCAGAGAAGGACATCAAGGCGCCCGACGGCTCGCTGCTCGAGAAGGCCGGCGCCGTGCGCGACGGCGGCTCCTACGAGGACCGCATGGGCGGCGTCGCGTGCTGGAACGCCGTGATGGACGAGAACGACTACATGGTGCGCAAGTGGAACGAGTTCATCGCAGCGTAATCTGATGGACACGTCGGAGGACATTTTGCAACAGGCATCCCCGGACCTGGTCCGGGGATCGGAGACGGGGGGGGGGGGGGGGGGGGGGCGCGCGGGGGGCGCGGGGGGCGGGGGGGGGGGGGGGCGGGGGGGGGGGGGGGGGGGGGGGGGGGGGGGGGGGGG